>JAQVOH010000160.1 GCA_028702695.1 Desulfotomaculaceae bacterium | reverse complement strand
AACGGCAAGGAGATTTATGAGGGGGATATTTTTAGAAGCAGTCTGGGAGTTGTGGCGGTTGTGGAATGGGAAAGAGAAGGTAGGTTTTTAGGCTTCACGGTTGGCAGTGAGAGAAAAATTGTATATATCAACAGAGAGCCAGCGGTCGAGGTCATCGGCACCATCCACGAAAACAGCGACCTCTTAAAGTAGGGGGGCTCCCCGGCCAGCCTAACCGGTTTACCAGCCGGGGTACAGAGGAATGAGACGGGGGATGGGGTTGTTTTCTAATATTAATCTTAATACCAATAAATGCCACTAGCAAGGGAGGTGAAAGTGACAATGGGGACGATACCAAGGGTGCGTTTGAGACGAGGCATTGAAAGCGTCTTCGCCAGTCAGAGGGAAGCAGCCGGAAGGCTCAATATCCACCGCACAACTTTAAACAAAATTCTTTCAGGGGAACGCGGCATATCTCCAGACCTGAAACCAGGCATAGCTAAAATAAGCCTCGAAGCCGGCTTAGCAATTGCTCACGAGGACACCGGATATAACATATTCCTCATAATTGAAGGAGACCGGCACCCGCAGACGATGATCAGACGTGTTGAGAAAGAAGACCACGATGTACACACGGCAATGGAAGGCTTAGCCTGGCGGACAATCGATAAACACGGGCCGGAAGACCTGACGCCGGAGGATAAAATAGCCCTTCATATCGCTAGCAAGGAACTGGCTGAGAGAGTCAAGGCGGACATAAATCTCCTAATCGAATGGGATGAACGGTACCAGCTGGGATTAGTGGAGTATCTTACCGGAAAAAAAGAAATACCCACGACCTGCGTGGCGGCAGAGTCAAGGGCTTCATACAACTACTAAAAAGATTTTAACACGAAAGGCAGGCGCAGGCAAGTGCATAACCCCGAACACATCATAGTCTACGAAGTGACCTGCCCTCGATGCGGGTGCAGGCACCACATATACGGCTGGCATCCGAAGTACTGCCCGTGGTGCAGGTTCGACATCGGCGGGTGCAGCCAGGAGACATTGCAGGCGCAGGAGCACTACTACAAGCTGGCGCTGGATGCGCTGAGCGGCAAGATAGTGATACTGTCGGAGGCGGTGTAAAGATGGTAAAAAGAGGCGATAAAGTAAAGCTGTTGGCGGGAGGCATATACAAAGGCAGAACAGGTACTTTCAATCGAGCCCTTACCAGAGAAAACAGGTGATTGATATGCGCGGACGTTGCCTTTTGAAGTGGCCGCCGGACTTGCGGCCGGGGGAAGTGGTGGAGCACAAGAGTAGACCCGGGAGCCCTTTCGTGGTGGTCAGCGGGCCGCACGAGGGGCTCTGGGGTGAGAAATACATGGTTAAGGGACCGGACGGGAAAGTAGTGCCGGTACTGAAAAGTAACTTAATTTTTTAGGAGGTTTTATCATGGCAGAACAAGATATTCAACGGTCTCAGTCGAGCGTGGAAATAAGCAGTAACGGCAAGGGTGAGAAGTCCTGGAAAGTCAAGGCTTATGCCGATACCATAGATGAGGCGATCAGCCTGGCGGTGGACGCTGACAGGAAGGTTGCCGAAACGCTGAAAGGTGGTAAATAACGATGAGTATACCGGAAACATCTTTAGTGACCCAGCAGGGCGGGCTTGCCCAGTTTGAGGGCACCGTCCAGGATATGGCCATCAAGCTGAATGAAATGAAAGCTAAAATCTCCCTGGTTAATGACTTTTTTAAGGACATCATGGAGAAGGATACCGACTATGGCGTTATCCCAGGAACCCCGAAACCTTCTCTTTATCAGCCCGGCGCCGACAAGCTTTGTTCCCTCTATAACCTTTCAAAGAGGATCGTCCACAAGGATGAAAACAAGAATTATGAGACCGGTCACTATGATGTAACTGTACGGGTTCAACTTGTTCACCGCGGGAGCAACATCGTTGTCGGAGAGCTGGAAGGGTCCTGCAGTACTATGGAATCAAAGTATCGTTACCGCTGGGGATACGAGCGCGATATTCCTAAGGGAATTGATAAAGATACCCTGCTTTCCAAGGAATACCCCAGCAGGAACGGTGGCACATACCTTAAATACCGTATCGAAAATGAGGACCTTTTTAGCCAGTGGAACACGGTTTTAAAGATGGCTATTAAACGGGCTTATGTCGGGTGCACATTGTCTTCCACCGGGCTCAGCGGACTGTTTACCCAAGGTGAAGAAGAGCTTGAGGAATGGATTAACGGTGAGGAACCCGGCCAAGGCGGGAATGGTGGGCAGCAACAACAACGGCAGGAGCAAGGACAGAGTCGGAGCCAGGGCCAAGGTCAGCAGTCCCGCAACGGAAACAGCGGGAATGGTAATAGGGGTACAAGCAGCAGGCCGGCCTCCGAAAAGCAAATCGGCGCCCTGTTCGCTATTGGCAAAAAGCACAACCTGACAAGCGATGATGTAAAGGCTATTGTCCAAAGCAAGGCCAGTCAGGATATAAACAACCTCACGGCTGCAGAGGCAAGCAACATGATCGAGTTTATGGGCAAAGCCACAACCGATGATCTTCTTGACCTGCTGGGCTTTCCCGGTGACGCTGACTTTGACGGGGGTGCGCAATAATGAAGATCGCCCACATTGGAGATGTACACTGGGGCCTGAATTATCCAGGCCCCTCTCCCGAAGCACGATTTAACGATATCACCAAAACCATGGACTGGGCAGCTGACCGCATTATTGATGAGCGCTGCGACCTGGTTCTCTTTGCCGGTGATGCATTCAAAGACGCCAGGGTCTACTTGGACCGGGCCAGTGTGGAGATTAAGGCGTTTGTCAATTGGCTGAGAAAAATAACAACTGCGGGGATCCCGGTAGTTGTTATAAGTGGGACACCTTCACATGATGCTATCAGTGCATATCATCTTATCGCAGAAATGCAAATTCCATTTGTTAATGTTTTTACCACCCCGGGGATCTCTAGCGTGGGGAACATTGACATTGTCTGCCTCCCTGGTATGAACCGGTCCAGCCTGGTTGCCCAGGAGGGATACCGCACATTGCCACCTCACCAAATCCACCAGATCATGACCGATAAAATTACAGAAACCTGTCAAGGCCTTCGCGAGCAGTGCAAAGGCTCTGCTATCCTATTGAGCCATTTGAGCTATGACATGGCCGACAAGGGCTTTGAGGACGTACTAATGCAGCATGAGCCGGTGCTGACCCAGGAAGCCATTCAGGGGTTTGACCTGGTAACACTAGGGCACATTCACCGGCCGCAGCGTAACGGAAATGTGTTTTATTGTGGGAGCCCGGAACGACTGAGTTTTAATGATGAGAAGATTCAGGCGGGCTTCTGGATACACGATATCGACTTAGAACTTCCTTATGACAATATTGACAGCACATTTATTGAAGCCCCGGCGCGGAGATTTGCCACATTGGGCTTTGATCAAGGATGCATGGAAGGATTAGTCCAACATGGGATTTACTATTTTGGGTCAATTATTGAAGAACAAATTAAAAACGCAATTATTCGCCTGCATTACTCATGCTCTGAGGATATAAATAAGATCCTCGACCGCAAAGCTCTGGAGCGTGCCCTCATGGATGCCGGCGCCTTCTATGTGGCTGAGATAAAGGCAGACGTCCAGAGAGTTGACCGCGCTAGGGACCAGGAAGTCACGGAATCCCTTGGACCCGTTGAGGCCCTGGCCAAATGGGCGGGCCAGCAGGGGATAGAAGCGGAGGAGACTGCTGCCCTGCAAAGCATGACAACCGGCCTGTTAGAGGAGGTGGCAGCATGATCCCTTTAAGCATAGAGATTCATAACTTCGGGGCCATCCCCTTTGCAAACATTGATTTTTCCAATATTGACACCGCCGTCGTGGTAGGTAAAAACGGCTACGGCAAAAGTACGGCTTTTGTTTGGGCGCCTCTTTGGATACTTTATGGGGTTACAAAGAACGACTGCGCCGTTGATGATATGGTTCGCCGCGGTACCCA
>JAQVOH010000059.1 GCA_028702695.1 Desulfotomaculaceae bacterium | reverse complement strand
TTCATTGAGTTTCCAAGGATCATCCCGAAAATAGGGATAACGATCCTTGCGCTGTACCACGGTTGGGGAGCAATGATGAGGCCTACCACTATTATTCCAACCAGCAAGGTGCTGGCTAAAAGAGAAATGAAGCCGAGTGCTAGCGAGTACTGTCCAATCAAGAGAGTTCTGTTTACGGCAGTTTTGGCAGCTACACCACACATAAAGATAATAATCATAAAGATTACGGCAATGTTATTGATATTAAAGACAAAATTCAGGACATAACCAAGCAGGGTGAGCTGTACACAAGTCCTAACCGTACCCCAAAATAGTGATTTAAGCAGCCCAAGCCTCAAAACAGCCGTGATTAAGCCTGTTATTAAAACCAATATAACACTGAGCGCTAGTTGAAAATCAGTAATGGGAATGATTCCGGCATTTACCTGCCCCATCCTCCATCATCCGCCTATCTCGAGTATATTTGCGGCTGGGAATGTCGTGCTTTCATCAGCATGGGAAACAAGTACAATCCCACGGTCAGGTTTCTTCTCCAGCCAACCCGTTAGAAAATCCAAGACTGCCTGTTTGGCGTTTTCATCAAGAGCTGCTGTTGGTTCATCTAGCAGCAGTATATTGGGTTTCAGTATGACTGACCTTAATAGGGCTATGCGCGCGGTCTCACCACCAGAAAGCGTATTTGCGTTCTGTCCCATTATACTAAAATCCAGCATGAGGTCAACAAATGACCTTTGTATTACCTCAAGGTCAAATTGTTTTGACTTGTTCATTCTGAGATTATAGGGCATTTGCAGATTGTCGTAAACAGTACCGGGAAAAACAGCCGGCTTTTGCGGGACATAATGGACCTTACTGCGCCACACCTGGGGTGTAAAGGAACGCATGCTGACGCCCCGAAAAAATACCTGCCCGTCGACAAGCTCTTGTAGCCGGGACAGCACTCTGAGCAACGTGGACTTGCCGGAGCCGGACGGGCCTTTTACGAGCAGCACAGACCTCTCCTGCAGGGAAGCGGAAACTTCAATGCGTCGGGAACTTGAGCCCAGGAGATAGCTGATTTTATCAAAACAAAAGAAATCTGCCAAAGCGTCATCACACACCCCTGCCTGGCATAAATTTCAATACTAATCGATACTATCACGACGGTTAAAAAAAATCAATTTTAAATAAAAAGCAGCAGGTTTGGCCTGCCGCTTGAATATGTTTAAAGACATTACTTGATTATTCAGCCTTGTATTGCAAAACTGTTGGATCCATCTTGTGAGTAAGATTATGAATCGCCCTAATAAAACGGACTGTTCCTGTTTTGACCCTCATAACCACGGAGTGTGTTTCAGCCCTGTCACCACCAAAAAAGCGGACCCCCTTCAATAGTTCTCCATCGGTGACACCAGTTGCCGCAAAAATAGCGTCGTCGCCCTTAACCAGGTCGTCCATGGTGAGGATGCACCTTGGATCACTAATACCCATGCTCAGGCAGCGTTCATACTCCTGCTCGTCTTCCGGATAGAGCCGCGCCTGCATTTCCCCACCCAAACACTTTAATGCCGCTGCAGCAATGACGCCTTCGGGCGCACCGCCGATCCCGGCACAAATGTCGATGCCCGTATCGTCAAATGCCGTGGATATGGCAGAACTGACGTCACCGTCCCCAATCAGTCTGACCCTTGCCCCGGCCCGGCGTACCGACTCGATTAACTCCTTATGCCTGTCACGCTCCAGAATGATTACTACACAGTCCTGCACTCTTTTATTGTTGGCTTCGGCAACAATTTTAAGGGTCTTTTCAATGGGGTCGTCAAGATGCACCTTACCTGCAGCCCTTGGACCTACCGCAAGCTTTTCCATGTACATATCCGGTGCGTGCAACAGGTTGCCCCTATCTGCAATGGCGATAACAGACATCACATTAGGAAGGCCCTTAGCCAGAATATTGGTGCCCTCCAATGGGTCTACAGCCACATCCACGGCAGGGCTCTTAGCGCATCCTAGTTTTTCCCCAATATATAGCATCGGGGCCTCGTCCATTTCACCTTCCCCTATTACAACAGTGCCGTCGATGGACACCGTATCAAACATCCTGCGCATAGCGTTGGTAGCCGCTCCGTCGGCTTCATTTTTTCGTCCCCGACCCATCCACTGTGCCGAGGCTATTCCCGCCGCTTCCGTTACTCTCACTAGTTCCATAGCCAGTTCCCTATCCACAATGACCACTCTCCCAACATAATTTCAAAAGGATTCTGGAAGCAAACTCCTCATTACACTCATATTAGCTTAATAATATACCTATACTGGTTGATTGAATAGATATTACATATAATTTGATTATTGCAGGAGAAACCCTGCTCTTCTAGCTCTGCATATATATTTTTCTCAAACATTGGGTAATTTAAGAAATATAAATAGCGGGGGGAATTGGTTTGGCAGCAGATAATAATGCAACACAAAAACCAGTAAATAATTTTTGGGTGGCGGTGACTGCCCTTGCAGGGGTGCCGCTGATCATGGTTCTTGGCAACTCAATGCTTATACCAGTCCTACCGGATATTAAGGATGCACTGAAACTAACTTCAGTGCAAGTGAGCCTGTTAATCACTTTATTCTCGCTACCGGCTGGTATCATAATACCTTTGGCAGGGTTCCTTTCCGACCGTTACGGAAGGAAGCGGATCATACTCCCATCATTAGTCATATACGGGCTGGGTGGTATAGTCGCTGCACTCGCTTCAATTTTTTTAAAAGATGCTGCATTTCTAGGTATCCTGGCCGGAAGGGTGCTGCAGGGGATCGGAGCAGCAGGAACCGCCCCGATAGCTATGGCTTTATGCGGAGACTTGTTTTCGGGTAAACAGCGAAGTCAGTCCCTGGGAACCATTGAATCATTCAACGGCCTGGGAAAAGTGATAAGCCCTATTCTGGGTTCCGCCGTGGGTTTAATCACCTGGTACGCAGCCTTCATCTTTTTTCCCATCATCATAATACCTGTAGTTATCGGCATATGGTTCCTGGTCAAGGAACCCGAGACAAAACGAAACAATCAAAAGGTGGACATATATCTTAAAAACTTTACCATGGTTTTCAAAAGAAAGAAAGGCCTCTTGCTTTCCTCCTACCTGGCCGGAGCTATTGCTTTAATGGTTCTTTTCGGTGTTTTATTTTACCTTTCAGAATTTCTTGAACAGCAATACGGGCTGGACGGTATTAAAAAGGGCCTTGTCCTGGCCATCCCCGTCCTTTTTATGAGCGTTACGTCATTCGTAACCGGATTTATAATAAAGGGCAAGGAGCCTCTGATGAAAATACTGGTCGTGTCCGGGTTGGCCATTATGACCGCAGCGCTCATTTTTCTGCCACTTTCCAAAAATATAATATTATACTTTGTAGCAATTTCGGTGGTGGGGATCGGTACCGGTATGGTACTACCCTGCCTGAACACTCTGATAACCAGCGCCGCTTCCATTGAAGAACGGGGTCTGGTTACCTCTTTATACGGCAGTGTCAGGTTTTTTGGTGTTGCCATCGGCCCTCCTCTTTACGGTTTTCTGGCAAACAAGGGCACTGGGCTGATGTTCTGGACTTCCTCCGGCTTGACCCTCCTGGGAGCAATAATGTGCTATTTTTTCATAAACGGGCAGGGCCAAAAAATTACACCCACATTCAACTTTGTACCTGCCCCAGCGAAGAAACCAAAGAAATAGATTACTTAATATTTCTTAATTTTTCTTTTTGCTCATCCAGCACCTGCTCATACTGGGCGTTTAGGTGTCCCACCACTTTGTTCCATTCATCCATGAAGCCAGGCTGCTTTTCGGGATCAATATTCACCTTTTTTCCAGTTCTTTTCTCCATAGCTCTTATTGAAGGGCTGAGCTTTTCTGTAAATTGCTGCTTAAACTGGCTGTATGTCTGAGCCAATGCCTGCTCGTAGTACTTAAACAGGTTTTCTAGTTGACCAAGCACCTCTTGGACTGCAGCCTTGTCCTTTTTAACAAGAAGGATTCCCTGCATTGCCCTCAGGTTGGATTCGAGAGTCTCTTTATCAAGCGGTGGTAGGAGGTTGCTTAAAAGGGTCTTCTGTATACCTTCCAGAACATATCCCTGGAATTGTTGTGGATATTTCATCACCTCAGCCGTAAGCTCGTAATCCTTTTCCCTGAGAAAAATGACGGCAGCTGTCTTGCCCACAGGCTCATACTCAATCCTGTCCATTTCTGCCTGTGGTACTTCTTTTCTTTGCTTAAACCGCTCAAGGGCCATTTCATAAGCAGATTTGATTCTATCCAAAGTGAACCCCTCCTATAGTACTCAAAATTGACCCCTTTACCGCTGTCCTGCCGTTGAGTTTTTTTAAACGGCAGCTTTAAATCACTAAAACCAATCATAAACCTCCAGTATTCTCTTTTTTTTGCCAACATTATTATATCTTTCCACCTTAGCCAGGTCAAATATGAAAAGACCCTACAATTACACCCAACTTTTATACTTCATTCTTTAAGACGTAGAATGTTCGTTCTTTGTTAAGAGGATTAAGCGTATAATTGTAGAAAAAGAAGAAGAAGGAAAACGCATAGAGGAGGCTTCTCAATTGAGAGTTTTTGAGCTGCATAAGAGAAACGCTCCATATACGCAGCGTACAGCTTTACGTTTTCATGGCGAGACAATTACCTACGCTGATTTGGAGCATAATGTTGAACAGTTCGCCAGGTATTTCAAAAAATTGGGTTTAAGTCCCGGCGACCGGGCAGCTATCGCACTGCCCAATTGCCCCGAGTTTATATACAGTTACATGGGGATTACGCGGGCAGGTGGCATTGTTGTCCCGTTAAACCTGCTGCAAGCTCCCCGTGAACTTGCTTTTATGCTCCAGGATTCAGGTTCTCATTTCCTTATTTTGAATCCGGCGATTGGGCAACACCTGTGCCAACTGCCTCTACCCGCCCTAACCATAGTCATACTTGACGATAAATGTCGAAAGGAGATTGCTGCCGTACCCCAGGTCAGCTTCCCAGAGGTAAATGATTTAAGTACCTGTACTTTTCTTTATACTTCAGGGACAACCGGACATCCCAAGGCAGCGATGCTTACTCACGCTAATCTTATAGCCAACGTTAAAGCCATGGAAGCTGTCTCCGGCTTTTCTAGTGAAGATAATTTTCTGGCTGTGTTGCCGATGTTTCATAGCTTTGGCTGGGCAACCAGTGTCCTGTTTCCATTATACCTCGGAGGCGCCATTACCATCCTGGACAGCTTCAAACCCAAGGAGATATTACAGGTTTTGGTGGATGAAGGAGTTACTATATTCTGCGGAGTTCCCAGCATGTTTTCATTGCTGTTAAAATCTCGCAATCAGGTTGTTTTCCCGAAGCTCAAATTTGCCTTCTCAGGTGGGGATTCAATTTTCGGGGAAAACTTGGTAGATTTTGAAAAGAAATTCAATACACCCATTGTTGAAGGGTACGGCCTCTCAGAAGCCTCCCCGATTGTATGCCTGAACCCCATTCATGGAACACGTAAAATTAGCTCTGTCGGCGTCCCCTTGCCCGGTGTGGAAGCAAAGGTGGTTGACGAAGAGGGTCAAGAAATGCCGTGTGGCGAAATCGGTGAACTGATTGCCAGAGGCCCGAACATAATGCAGGGTTACTTCAACCGGGAGGAGGAAACCTTGTCCGCCCTACAGGGTGGATGGCTGCATACCGGGGACCTGGCTTACCAGGATCAGGATGGCTTCTTATTTATCGTTGGCCGAAAAAAAGAGTTAATAATAAATGCAGGGTTCAACGTTTACCCCAGAGAAGTAGAGCTTGCTCTCGAGGAACACCCGGGGGTGGCGGAAGCTGCCGTGATTGGGGTGGCGCATCCTCTTAAGGGCCAGGTAGTCAAGGCCTTCATCCTCCACGAGGAAGGACATGAACCGGACAAACAGGAGCTGTTTTACTTTCTCAAAGGTCGCCTGGCAGGATATAAATTACCGGAAACCTTTGTCTTTACCAGTGCACTCCCCCGCGGTGCGAGTGGAAAAATATTAAAACGACTGTTGGAGTAGACCTACCTTTAGAATGCACACAGAGCACTTCCCCAAAAAATTTGGGTGCGAATTCATTCGCACCCAAATTTACCGGATATCGCCCTGTATGCAGGACTCTTGTTTCTGATTATTGGTTTTAAAGATATGTGCTGTCGTCCTTGTCACTTCCAAGAAGACCCGTATAGCACTTAACAAGTTGGGCGGTACAGTTAGCTGAGGATAGCTTTATGGCATTATGTCTGGCCCGGATGCTCATCTGCTGCCGCAGGCTGTCACACCTCAGGACGTGACAGATATATTCAGCCAATTGTAGCGGATCCGGTTCTGTCAGGTAACCGTCCACACCATGTTCGACCATTTCAGACACCCCATAAGCTCCTACGGCTACAACCGGAAGCCCGGCCGCTTTGGCCTCAGCTATAACGATGCCCTGGGTTTCGGAAATAGAAGAGAAGACAAATAAATCAGACCCTGCATAGCAATTTGCGACTTCCTCTGGCGGAAGAGTGCCGGTAAAGACAACTCGTTCTCCAATGCCAAGCCTGTTAGCTTCGATTCTAAGTTCTTCCTCCTCTGGCCCACCTCCGACCAGTACCAGGATTGTCTGGTTAATCTCAACATTGACCAGGCTAAAACTCTCCAACAAAAGTCCGATGTTCTTTTCCTGTCCTAATCTTCCCACGAAAAGAAGGATCTTCATCTGTGGTCCAATGTTAAAATGTTGGCGCAGCCAGGCCTTGTCAGCATTTTGAAATTGGTCAATTTTGATACCGGTAGGAACCTTGCTAATATTTGCTTTTACTCCGATTTTTTGCAGATAATCTCCGATAATGGCCGTAGGAACAATAACCAGGTCGCACTGGTTGCAAAAATCGCGGCTGACCTTTTGGGCAAGTTCTTTTGTAAGAGACCTGGCAAAGGGTACATAGTGAACATACTCTTCATAAAGTGTATGGTAAGTAAATACCAGCGGAATACCCTCTTTTCTTGCGTACTTTGCGCCGAGCCGGCCCAGCAGGAAAGGGGAGTGAACGTGTATTAAATCCAGTTGCAAGTCCTGGATAATTGGCTTTAAACGCAGCGAAAAAGGTACAGCTAGGGTAAATTCACGGTTAGTCAGTGAAGGGATGGAGGCAAACCGAAATACCCTGCTTTCATTATTGCAATTTTTATAGCTTGGCGCAAAAACAAAAACGTCATGACCAAGGAAGATTAGTTCCTCCTTGAAGGTCTGTATTGAACGTACGACACCGCTGGTGTAGGGTGAGTAGCTGTCGGTAAAAATACCGATTTTCAAGTTCTTGGCTCCTCCTGTTGTTGCATCTGGCTCATTTTAACATATGAGCCATAAGGATTACAAGTTTCCCATAAGGCAACGTCATGCAACTGAATAGCGTTACACAGCCTGCTACCTTAACACAGTTTGTTCTTTACATTTCACAATCTATAACAAGTGAAGCGCCCCGCTCCACCTTCCCAAATTGATAGTTTACTGTTACCAAATTTTACAGGAATCAGCCTCCGAAGGAAATCCCGATTTGCCTGGCCGCTCGAACTAGGTCGCTGTCGGTCGGTACCACCCGCATTTCCCCCACTGCCTCAGCCAGAGACACTGAATTTATATGAGGTGTACGTAGACAGACCATTTCACCAAATTTACCATCCATAACCAGGTTTACCGAAGCAACACCAAAACGGGTAGCGAGGACCCGGTCAAAGGCAGTCGGAGTACCACCCCGCTGCAGGTGGCCAAGCACCGTTACCCTGGTTTCCATCCCGGTACCTTCCTCGATTTGCCTGCCGACCAGACTTCCAATGCCCCCCAGACGCACCGGCTCAAAGCTCTCCGGGACCAACCTTTGGACAACCATCTCCCCTCCAACGGGCTTGGCTCCCTCTGCCGCTACCACAATGCTAAATTTTTTACCAGACTCTGACCTCTCCATAATTTTGGCGGTAACCTTCTCGATGGAGTAAGGGATTTCAGGGATGAGAATTACGTCAGCGCCGCCAGCCAGACCTGCCTCCAAGGCAATCCAACCGGCATAGCGCCCCATTACCTCCAGAACCATCACACGGTGGTGCGATTCTGCAGTCGTGTGCAGCTTATCAATGGCTTCGGTGGCTGTATTTAAAGCAGTATCGAAACCGAAGGTCTGGTCGGTTGATGATAAGTCATTGTCTATCGTTTTGGGCACACCCACCACTGGCAGCCCTTTCTCAAAAAGCTCTTTGCCGATGCTGAGGCTGCCGTCTCCACCGATAATTATCAGAGCGTCGATCCCGTGGATACTGATGTTCTCCATAACCCGGTCCGAAACATCCCTGAAAACTTTTTCCCCGTTTACTACAGTCGGATAATGAAAGGGGTTGTCTCTATTGGTAGTGCCGAGGATAGTTCCTCCTCTGGGCAGAATACCGACTACATCTTTTTCAGACAGGTCACGGGCCCGGTTCTGCAGCAGCCCGCCAAAGCCGTTTTCAAACCCGACCACTGTAAGCGAATAATCTCTGATGGCTGTTTTCACAACCGCGCGGATTACTGCGTTCAGACCGGGGCAATCACCCCCGCCAGTTAATACTCCCAGGCGCCTCACCTTGCTAATACCCATAATCTACCTCCTAAACTTTGTTTAAAAAGAGCTGCCGGTACACGACCGGCAGCTCTTTTGACACGCATTTGGGTAGGCTGGCCGGGCTTCTAATGCCTTACCGGTAGAAACCACTATGCGCTCAGCCCTCATCCTTTAAATTTCTGATTTATCCACCAGTTCTGACAAAGTCTGCTTCAACCTGGACAGAGCATCCCCATAACCGGTCCAATCACCGGCCTTGAGCTTGTTTTGGGCTTCTTCATAGAGTTGATCAGCCTTTTTAGCCAGTTCCGCAACGTTTGGCTCGATTTGCAGAGTTCCAGGCTCGGGTTGCAATACATCAGGGGTGCCTGCACTTAGCCCACTACCGAATACCCTATCAAGAGCCAGCTCAAGGGTGGGCTCCATCACTACGATGTCCCCATGTGCTACTATAACCCTTCGCAGTTCGGGCATCTTGCTCTGTTCAGCTTGCAGATATAGCGGCTCCACATATAGCAGGGCGTCATTAATTGGGATTGCCAGCAAGTTGCCCCGGATAACATTTGAGCCCCGCTGGTCCCACAAAGATATTTGCTGAGATATGACTGCATCCTGGGTAATCCTTGCTTCAACCTGCGTCGGCCCATAAACCAATTCTTGCTTGGGGAAACTGTAAGCAAGAATTTTACCGTAATCCTCTCCGTCTGAATTGGCCGCAAACCAGGCAATCATGTTCTTCTTATTTTGCGGTGTAAAGGGCAGGATCAGAACAAATTCAGGCTCGTCCTTACCAGGCAGTTCAATAATGGTGTAGTAAGGCTCCATCGTCTTTTCTTCTTGGTTCGTAATTTCAGTTGCAACATTCCATTTGTCTTCCCTATTATAAAATACCTGTGGTTCTTCCATGTGGTAAACAGCGTACATATTGGCCTGAATCATAAAATAATCAACAGGATAGCGGATATGCCTTCTTAGATCCTCAGACATGTCCTCCAACGGCTTAAACATTCCAGGGAAAATCTTGCTGTAGGTCATAACTATGGGATCATTCTGGTCGCTAATATAAAAATCCACCTTTCCGCTATACGCATCAACCACAATTTTGACCGAATTGCGGATATAATTATTGACTTTATCGAAAGGTTCTGAATACGGGAACCTGTCGGTGATGGTGTAAGCATCCAACATCCAGTAAAGCTTGCCTTCACTCAATACAATATAAGGGTCATTATCAAGTTTAAGAAAAGGCGCAACTTTGGCCACCCTTTGTTTGATGTTGCGGTAGTACAACACCCGGCTGTCGTTGTCAACCTCGTTGGACAAGAGTAACTTGTAATCACCGAGTGAAAAAGCGAACATACACCGGCGCCAAAAGTTGGCTATCCCTACTCCACTTTCACCCTCGTAGGTAGAGTATTCGTTCTCGTCACCTTTGGGGTAGTTAAACTCCTGTGTAGCTGTGTTAACAATTACATAGTTGTCGGCAACTTCACCGTAATATAGTTCTGGTCGATCGACTTTTAAATCCGTATGGGTCACAGGCGGGATATCTTTAAGGAAAAATGTGGGCAAGCCCTCACCTGATAGGGAGTTAACAGGACTCATGGCGATCCCGTAACCATGCGTGTATATTAGCCGCTGGTTGATCCACGTTTTGGCCTGACTTGACAGGCGTTCCTGGTTCAGTTCCCTGGCCCCCAGCATGACCTGACGGTATTTGCCATCCACTACATAACGGTCAATATCTATATCATGGAACTCGTAATAAAGCCTCATTTCCTGTAGTTGAGCATAGGTCTGCATAAGTGGCGCCCAGTCCCACAACCTAATATTATCAATAGTATCCTTGTTCGACTTGATCTCGTCAGCTGTTAATATGCGCCCCGCCGGGAAATCCTTTTTTACAACAGTATCAAGGTTGTAAGCCATCCTGGTATACTGAATGTTTCTCTCCAGGTATGGGCTTTCCCTGACAATTTCATTGGGCTGTACCACAAATTTTTGCATCAGGGACGGGAAAATGCCACCCAGGAATACGGACGCCAACACAAGAACCACGATGCTGTACACCACCAACCGGAAGCGTCGTAGAAAAAGGTTGACCATTATGGCCAGAGCGCACAGGAGAGCAATTACCATTAAAACCTTGTAAGCCACTATTGTAGCGTGTGTAGCGGTATAGCCAGGACCCCAGACAGCGCCGTTGAGGGTATATAACAAAGCATACTGGTCCAACTGGTACCCCAACGCTTTAAGACCAAAGAATAGAGCAGCCAGAAATGAAAGGTGGTAACGGGCAGAAATGCTACTCAGAAGATTTCCCACTTTACCCTGGGTGATGTTGACCAGCAAGTACGCCATAGATACCCAAAAGGCTACGATTATTATAGCCCAACTGGCTAAATCGTAAAGGAATTCATAAAATGGCACCTTGAAGATATAAAAACCTATATCCTTTTGAAATACAGGGTCAACGTTCCCAAAAGAGGTGGGATGGAGAAACTTTTGCAAAGTAACCCAATCACCCACGACACTAAGACTAAACAGAAAAGCCATAATAAGGCTTAAGGCAAAAAACACTATAAGTAAAATTCTTTTTGTAAGGAATTGGCTCCAAGGAGAGCTTTGGATAGTAAGAACATTCTCTTCCTTAAACACCGCAGCATTTTGTGCAGCCTTCAGCAGCGGTCCAAGGGTAAAAAAGAGGTTTATAAATAAAATCAAGAAAAAGACCACTCCGACGACAATCCGGAGTCCAATATCCGAGACAACTATGGTCATAAAAACACTCTGGTAAGTCAGAGATTGGAACCACAGCCAATCAGTATAAAGACGGGATGCCGAAATCGCAACAATGACCAGTACAACCACCAACGCTAAGGCAATATTAAACACACGGCGAAAATTATGTTGCAAGCAACTAACCTCCCATATCATCCATACAATCGGGCGTAATTATATCCCGCAATTATAACGGCCTTGGTATTTTCTGCGAATCGTCTGCTTCATGCTTGAGCTTGGCCTGGCATCTCAGGCAAACTACAAGTGGTTTCTTTTGGGGTAGATCGTCATCATAATCGTCGTCTAAAGGATCAGGATTGGACACAAGCTCTTCCTCCATAATCTTGCCACAGAGCATACACCGCAATTTCATAACCGGCACCCCCCGATAAAAAGAATATTTGAGCGATAACGTAGTTATTTCTTTGCGGCTTAAGCTAATTCCTGCTCCAATAAAAAATATCGGGATATAATTCAAGCTAATTCCATTTTTAAAGTCATATTAATAGTCTAACCTTAATTTGTCATAATTAACATTCATGTCATGAAATCTCTAACTTTTATACATAAAAAAACCTGGCTATTAACCAGGTTGTGTTTCAATTAAATTAGAGTGTTCTAATAATATGGAAACACCGGAACTAGTACCAAGGCGGTTAGCGCCTGCCTTGATTATATCCAAAACAGTCTGAAGATTACGAATTCCACCGGCTGCCTTAACCCCAAACGATGGCCCTACTTCTCCTCTTAGAAGGGCTACATCCTGGATTGTCGCACCTCCTTTGCCAAATCCAGTTGAGGTTTTTACAAAATCAGCGCCGGCCTCAACAGCCAACCGGCAGGCGACAATTTTCTCCTGGTCATTTAGTAAACAGGTTTCCAGGATAACCTTTACCACCACCTGAGGATTTTCACTCCTGGCCGCCTTTACTACTGCCACTAAATCTTCTTGTACTTGACTCAACAGCCCCCCTTTGAAAAAACCAAGGTTCATTACTACGTCGATTTCCGAAGCTCCGTCCTGTACAGCCGCTCCAGCCTCTACCGCCTTAAGTGCAGGGTCACTGGCTCCCAGGGGAAAACCGACCACTGTGCAAACCCGAACCGCTGAGCCGCTGAGTTCTCTGCTGACCAAAGTGGTGTAACAAGGATTGACGCATACAGCTTTAAAACCGAAACTTATTGCCTGACTGCAAAGTTCTAAAATATCCCCGGGGGTGGCATCCGGCTTCAAGAGGGTGTGGTCAATTAGCCCGGCCAGCTCAGCTTTGGATAGGAAGATATGCTCTTTTGCTGTCGTATTCAATTTTCCATGGCCAGTTTCACAATCCGGTCAATCAGTTCCGGAAATTCGATGCCTGCTGCACGGGCAGCATCCGGGAAGAGGCTGGTTGTAGTCATCCCTGGGATTGTATTAACCTCCAAAATAAACGGACTGCCCCGGTGGTCGAGCATGAAATCAACCCTGGCCAATCCCCGGCAGCCCAGGGCTTTAAAGGTTCGCACGGCAAGGTCCTTGATCACCTTCTGCTGCTCCCCGGAAATGCGGGGTGGTATAATATGATCACTCATACCGGCTGTATACTTGGCCTCATAATCGTAAACCCCGGTCGTTGAAACAATCTCAATTAGAGGCAACGCCACTGGATTTTCGTTACCAAGCACTGAGGCTGTTATTTCCCTGCCCTCGACAAACTGCTCCACGAGGGCTGTTTTATCATAGCGGTAAGCCAGCTCCAGGGCACTGACTAGGTCTTCTTTCTGGTGAACAAAAGCAATACCTATAGTAGAGCCCTGGGTTGGCGCCTTAACAACCAGCGGCAGCCCCATTTCGCTGTAGATTTTTGCAGCAGCAGCCTGTATACCTAGTCCCTTGACAGCAGTATCCTCAACTTCCATAAAATGCGGAGTCGGCAGTCCTTCAAAGCAAAGCATCTTCTTGGTAGCAATTTTGTCCATAGCAAGAGAACTGGCAAGGATCCCAGAGCCAGTATAGGGTAGGCCAATCATTTCCAGTAGCCCCTGAATGGTCCCATCTTCTCCATACTTGCCATGCAACGCCAGGAAGGCTAGCTCAATACCCTCTTCTTTTATTCTTTCAACGACATCAAGTCCCACATCAATTTTAACTGCCAGGTAGCCTAGCATTCCAAGCGCATTATAAATGGCCTCTCCTGTCCGCAGAGATATTGCCCGCTCGGGGGAGCGGCCCCCCATCAGGACACCGATTTTGGGCGCCACTGCTTTCACCTCACCTTTTTTGTTCTTGAAAACTGGTTTAAATATATTCGTGCCAATTCCGTAAAATCCTCTAGAATAGAGTTTTCCCTTGACGAAAGGCAATTATTTTTATATAATAAATTTCGCTGATACACTTAGGGGTGTAGCTCAATTGGTAGAGTAGCGGTCTCCAAAACCGTTGGTTGGGAGTTCGAGCCTCTCCACCCCTGCCAGTAAAATAAAGCCTTGAGAGGCTTTATTTTTTTACATAAAATCACTTTGGACAGATTTCTTTTTACTGCAAGCCTTCTCCATAAGCTTAGCCGCTTGACGGTCCTTGCTCTTAAGGAAATGGCTATAGACGTTCTGTGTTGTTGCTGACCCACATGCCCAAGCCAGTGCCCTGCTTACTCTATAGCAGGACTAATTCCCTTAAGCAACAAGGAATCTATATAACTGTAATCCTTGCTACCGGATAATTAAAAAAACTGCCCTCTTCTCAAAAAGCAACTTCACTACTCCCCGATACTGAGGTAAATTTTCATCCTCAAGAATTTCTGGACAAAAAACCACTTTGCCCTGGCTTTCAGAAACCATTAACGTCAGCCTGGACAAGGCAGAACCCTAGTGATAAGCCACTCTGTATTCTACAATATTCAATAAAGTTCTTCTTACGGAAGTCCTGCCCCAGATGGTACTCAGAGATTAACAAACTTTTATTTTTTATGCTCCTCTCAGCTAAGTCCCTATTACTCTTAGGAAGTATGTCTTCCAATTTACCAGGTAAGACAGCTATAGTAATTCCCTTAGCATCGAGAGCCCCAATATGTCCCCCAGTATCAATCCCTTTAGCCAAGCCACTTACAATGACATAGCCCATCTCTACGAACTTGGAAGCGATCTATTGGGCCACTTCAATCCCTAAAGTTGTTACGTCTCTGTTGCCAATAATGGCTACCTTTGTTAAAGCAGTGTTTATTAATACGTTATGGCCATGTTTTCATTATACATTTTCATGCTTATTCTTTCTTTATCGATATTCAAAATCCTAGTAATTTTGCAGCAGCCCACAGTTTCTTAAATTATCGCTTTGCTCCCTTCTATTAAACCGAATGACATTATCTAAAACCTCCTGAGTTCATATTTTGTTACACGAGCCGTTATTGACTTAATTCCTTAATAGACATAAAATGGTTATTATTAAATGAATTATAATTCATTTAATAATACTTGGGAGGTGCCTGCAATCCATGGCTTACCGGCAGACAGACAAGGTAAAAGAAAAATTTGAACTCAAAAAAAAGGAAATCATTATAGCCGCCCGTGAAGTGTTTGCCGAGAACAGCTATCAGGGAACTTCAATAAAAGCGCTGGCACAAAAAGCAAAAATCGCTACGGGAACCTTCTACCTTTATTTTTCCAACAAAGATTCCTTGATTAATATGATTGTCGATGAAATGTTCCAGGAACTTCTTAAATCAATAAAAAATGAACGAGCAAAATTCACCGACGGGTTTGATAAACTCAGGGCTTCGATGGAAGCATGCATCAAGCTTTTTATAAATGAAAAAGGCATGGCTAAAATCCTGCTGGTACAAGTACCTAGTGTAAACAACGCCTTCAATGCCAAGCTTATTGAGATTGAAAACGAGCTGATTAAACTAACCAAAGAGGATCTGGATGAATTAAAAAGTCAGGGGCGACTGCCTGGAGAAGACACCTTGGTCAGCTCCATGGCTTTTGTGGGGAGCTTCCGGCAGGTGATCATCAACTGGCTGCGAGATGGAAAACCGGAAAACCTGGAAAAGGCTTTTGACACTTTGATGAAATATAATATCAGGGGATTGGGGAAATAAGAAAATTCGGGCAAGGATATGATGAAAATGCAAGATTATTTTCTATCAATAAAATCCTTAAAAGTTGCTTATGAGCAAAAAGGAGAGTTAGTCACAGCGCTGGACTCTGTTGATCTCTCCCTGCCCCAGGGCCAAAGAGGGGTTATTATCGGACCTTCAGGCTGCGGCAAAAGTACCCTGATTACCGTACTGGCAGGTCTGAATTCCCACTATACCGGACAAGTGCTGATCGGTGGCAAGCCCCCCGCAAGCGGTGGAGAAACAGCCCTGATTCTCCAGGACTTCGGCCTCCTCCCCTGGAAGACAGTGTGGGACAATGTTATTTTGGGACTGAAGCTCCGAAAAAAGACCGCCTGGGAAATTAAAACGATAGCAGAAACGGTCCTGGAAAAACTGGGCCTTAGCTCCCTGGCAAAAAGACCCC
>JAQVOH010000159.1 GCA_028702695.1 Desulfotomaculaceae bacterium | reverse complement strand
AAGGTAAACGATCTCATTCCTGTACTCAGCTACCTGTTATTACGGGGCCGGTGCCGCTACTGCGGCGGCAAAATATCCGCGCAGTATCCCCTTGTAGAGTTGGCCGTAGGTATACTTTTTCTCTTATCCTACCTCAAGTATGGTTTGACCCTGGCAGCTCTTAGAACAGCAGTGCTTTTCGCGGTGGTTACGGCAGCCACCGTGATCGATTGGCGCTACCGGATCATACCGGACAGGCTGAATCTGGCCGGATTGCTCCTAGGAGTAGTCCTAATCTTTGAATCACGTGAGGTGCTTACGGCCAATGCTATTGGGTTTTTGGCCGGAGGTGGCATCCTGTACCTGGTCGCTCTTGTTTCACGGGGTGGCATGGGCGGGGGCGATATCAAGCTGGCTGCGGTGATGGGGCTCCTTCTGGGTTGGCAATACCTGCTGCTGGCCCTTTTTTTAGCTTGCGCCGCCGGGGCGTTCGTGGGGATCTTATTAGTCCTGACTAAGCTCAAAAGTATGAAAGAAGCCCTGCCTTTCGGCCCTTACCTGGCCCTGGGTTCCGTTATTGCAGCGCTGGCCGGGGACCGGCTGATTTCCTGGTATCTGCAGCTGTTTTAGGCTTTAAACAAATTGTTGAAATATTAGAGGGAATACGGTGTTTTGCTCGAAATGAAAGCGGCATAGAGGTGACTAGCAATGACAGATGCCCCAAAGAAAACCAAGAAAACGATTGGGGAGCTTCTGCTGGAGAAAGGTCTTATCAGCAATGCGCAGCTGTGGGAGGCCATGCGCGTACAGTCGCGCACCGGCGAAAGCCTGAGCGAAATTTTAATCAAGCTGGGCATGGTTACAACAGAAACCATTCATGAGCTTATGGGTGTTCAAAAAATAAATCTGGATGGTCTGGACCCCGAACTCATAAAATTAGTGCCTGAGCACATGCTCCGTAAGTACAAGATGTTGCCCTTTAAAAAAGAAGACAATCGCCTCACCATGCTGATGGCGGACCCCGCTAACGTGCTGGCCATCGATGACCTGCGCCTGGTGACCGGTTGTAAAATTGAGCCGGTTGCACTTGAGCAGCATGTTGTTGAGGAGGCCATCCGCAAATACTTTAGCATCCCCGAAGTTGAAAAAATCTTTGACGATTTTGAAGTAACCACTGAACAGCAGGAGTCGGAAACGATTATCCTGGAAGATGAGGTTGTTGACGAGGCTCCTGTGGTGCGCTTGATCAACTCCATCTTCACCCAGGCCATTGAACAGAAGGCCAGCGACATTCACATCGAGCCGGCAGAGAATTATGTGCGGGTCAGGTACAGAATTGACGGAATGCTGCAGGAAATCATGACCTTGCCGAAAAAAATACGCTCAACAGTTATCTCCAGGATTAAGATTATGTCTAACATGGACATTGCCGAGAAGCGATCACCGCAGGACGGCAGGATTATGCTGAAGTTAGGCAGCCAGGAATTTGACTTACGGGTATCCTCACTGCCTACCGTCTACGGGGAAAAAATTGTAACCAGGCTTCTGGACAAAGGCGGTATGAAGTCCTACAGGCTGGAGAACGTCGGCTTTGCTCCGGAAAGCCTCAGCGTATTCAAAGACGCTCTGAAAAGTTCTTACGGCATGCTTCTGATTACCGGCCCCACAGGCAGCGGGAAAACAACTACCCTTTACGCGGCATTGAATGAAATAAATACCATTGAAAAGAACATCATTACGGTAGAAGATCCCGTTGAGTATATGCTGGAAGGCATCAACCAAACCCAGGTTAACCCCAAGGCCAGGATGACTTTTGCGGCCGGACTGCGGGCTATCCTGCGGCAGGACCCCGATGTGATCCTGGTCGGAGAAATTCGTGACAGTGAAACCGCGCAAATTGCTGTCAAGGCGGCCACGACAGGGCACCTGGTCCTTTCCACCCTGCACACCAACGATGCTGCAGGCGCCTTCACCCGCCTGGTGGATATGGAAATAGAGCCGTTTTTGGTGGCTTCGTCGGTGTTGGGAGCGGTGGCGCAGCGGTTGGTCCGGCTGATTTGCCCAAAGTGCCGCCAAAGCTACGTCCCAGCTCCGGATTCTCCGGCGCGGCTGTTTATGGGCATTCGGCCTGACCAACCGCTAACCCTTTACCGGGGCGCAGGCTGCAACGAATGCCGCAACAGCGGTTACCGGGGCCGCATGGCCATCCTTGAAATTTTGCCCATGACAGCCGGGCTGCGCTCGCTTATTTTAAAAAACGCTTCAGCCGATGAGGTTAAACAAAAAGCCCAGGCCGAGGGCATGGTCACCCTGAAGGCGGACGGCCTCCAAAAGGCTCTCAAGGGACTGACCACCATCGAAGAAGTAATGAGGGTTGCTTATGCCGATGAAAACTGATCCTATGGTTCAATTGCACGGAGGTTTTGACTTATGATGACCTGTGACGAAATTTTTACGTTGGCTTGCCAGGCCGGGGCTTCTGACATCCACATCGTGGTGAACTGCGCCCCGGTCTTTCGCCTGAACGGTGCGCTCCTGCACCTCGACGGGCCGGAATTGAGCAAGCTGGACACCGGGGGCAAAACGGTGGACAAGCTAGATCAGGTGGATACCGACCGGATGGCGCGGGAGATGATGAACGAGGAACAGTACCAGAAGTTCCAAAAGGTGGGGGAGCTTGATTTCTCCTACTCGTTACCCGGCGTTTCGCGCTTCAGGGTCAATGTCTTTAGACAGAGGGGCAGCGTCAGTATCGCTTTACGCCCGATTAATTCAAACCTACTTACTTTTCAACAACTGGGCCTGCCGGAGTCGCTGGAAACCCTCTGCTATAAACCCAGGGGTATGGTACTGGTTACCGGCCCGACCGGAAGCGGCAAGTCTACCACCCTGGCCGCCATGATTGACCTGATCAACAGGAAAAAAAGGCATCACATCATTACCCTGGAGGATCCCATCGAATTCTTGCACCAGCATAAGAAATGCATCATTAGCCAGCGTGAGGTGGGGCAGGATACCGGCTCTTTCGCCAGTGCGCTGCGGGCAGCCCTGCGTGAGGATCCGGACGTGATCCTGGTGGGTGAGATGCGGGATACGGAAACGATTTCCATTGCCATTACCGCCGCCGAGACCGGCCACCTGGTCTTTGGCACACTGCATACTTCCAGCGCAGCCCAAACCATTGACCGGATTATTGATGTCTTTGAGCCGCACCAACAGCAGCAGATCAGGGTTCAACTGGGCAACACCCTTCAGGGTGTGGTGTCCCAAACGTTGATACCACGTATTGACAAACCCGGACGGATAGTGGCGGTGGAGATCCTGATGGCCAACCACGCCATCCGCAACCTGATCCGTGAGGGCAAGACCTACCAGATTATCAGTCAACTGCAGATAGGCGCCAGGCTTGGCATGCAGTCCCTTGATACAGCCCTGCGCAACCTCTTTCAAAAGAAAATCATCAGCAGGGAGGAAGCGCTTTCCCGTGCCGCAGATCCGGACGCCCTGGCAAAATTACTTTAAATCAAAAAAACCTGATTTATTGTCATTAATTGTCTTGCCTTTTACTAGAGGAACTTGTATCATGAAACATATCACAACAAAATAGTATAATATCCCAGGGATATTATTAAAAACCCTCATCCGATAATAGCAAACCCGTTGAAAAGCGGGGACGCAAAGCTATGGGTCTAAAGCCGAAAGGCCAAGACTGCCAGGCCGCCGAAGTAGAAAAGGGCTATTAAGAGCGGGTGCTCCTTCGGTGGGTCTAATAGGCCTGAAACCATAAGGGGGACCTTTGTTTTTTATAACAACTAGAAGATTACATAATACGGTGGATTAAATGGCCCAAAATTATGCTTACAAGGCCCGCAGCTCGGCCGGCAAGTTGGTGACCGGCAAGATCGAGGCGGATAACAGAAACAATGCCATCGCTCTTTTGAGGGATCGCAAGTTCTTCGTGGTAGAGCTGAAAGAGGCTTCTGCCGCCGGAACCAGCATCAACCTGGACAAGCTTTTTCAAAAGCAGGTCGGCAGCAAGGATCTGGCCATCATGTGCCGGCAGTTTGCCACTATGGTCCAGGCAGGCGTTCCCCTCCTGCAGACCATCAGCATCATCAGCCAGCAGTGCGA
>JAQVOH010000158.1 GCA_028702695.1 Desulfotomaculaceae bacterium | reverse complement strand
TTTTCACTGCTTGTCAAGCATTAGGGCTGGGCCGGGGAGATTTCACCATGCGCTTCAGCTTGCTTAGTTGCTGTAACCTTGTTTTTGCCATCAACCATAACGATGGTGGGTTTGAAGGTCTGTGCTTCACGCTGGTCTAACAGAGCATAAGCAATAATGATCACTACATCACCCGGCTGGGCCAGACGTGCAGCGGCGCCGTTCAGGCAGACCACCCCTGAGTTGCGGGGTCCCTTAATTACATAGGTTTCAAAACGGCTGCCGTTGTTGTTGTTGACCACCGCAACCTTTTCATTGGGCAAGATACCGGATGCCTCCAGGAGGGCTTCGTCTATGGTGATACTGCCCATGTAATTGAGGTTGGCCTCAGTAACTGTGGCCCTGTGGATTTTCGACCTAAACATAGTTAGAAACATTTTAAACCTCCAAAATAGCGTTGTCGATCAACCGTGTCCGCCCAATTGTAACTGCCAGGGCCAGCAGGGTCAAGCCATCAATCCGTTCCAGCGGTTCCAGGTCAGGGTAAGCATATAATTCGACGTAGTCAATCGCTGCCAGTGGTTCGTCTTGGATCATATTAATAACCAGTTGGCGGATTTCCGCCGCATTTCTTTCCCCTTCCTTGAGCGCCTGTTTGGCCCGCTCCAGTCCACGTGATAGCACCAGGGCGGCTCGGCGTTGGTCAGGCTCCAGATACAGGTTACGTGAACTCATGGCCAGGCCGTCATGTTCCCGGACCGTGGGGACGATCACCACTTCCAGGTCCAGGTTCAGGTCCCGGGTCATCCTCTTGATAACCAGGGCCTGTTGGGCGTCTTTTTGCCCGAAGAAGGCGTAGTCAGGCTGTACTATATTGAACAGCTTGGTGACCACTGTAGCCACGCCCCTAAAGTGACCGGGACGGGATACCCCACACAATTTTTCAGTAATCCGCTCAACGTCGACGTAGGTACAATAACCCGGCGGGTACATTTCCTCCACTGGGGGGTTGAAAATAGCAGTCACACCCACTGAGCCGGCCATCTCAGCATCGCGTTCCAGCTCACGAGGGTACCTGCCAAAGTCCTCATTGGGTCCAAACTGGGTGGGGTTGACGAATATACTGGCAATAACAATATCACATTGGTCCTTTGCCCGGCGCATCAGCTCCAGGTGCCCCTCGTGCAGATAGCCCATGGTCGGGACAAGTCCGATCACCTGGCCCCGGGCCCTGGCCTGCCGGACAAAGGCACGAGTCTCGGAGATGGTGTGAAGTATTTGCATTGTTTAATAAAACCTCCTGATTGTGACGTGAGTATATTCTGCATTAATCCGAGGTCAAAGATAATGTTTTGATAGTTAAATGGTACTAGTTTATTTAACATACCTGGTAATCTTCTCACGTCCCACGTCTCATTTATACGTCTCAATACAGTTTATTAAGCACTTCCTCGGACATGGTAAAGCTGTGTTCGGGGCCGGGGAAAGTCCTTGCTGCTACTTCCTCACGGTACTGCTGGAGAGCAGTTGTTACATGTTCCTGCAGGTTGATGTACTTCTTTACAAATTTGGGTGTGAAGCGGGGGTAGAGACCAAGCACATCATATATCACCAGTACCTGACCGTCACAGTAAGGGCCGGCCCCAATGCCGATAGTGGGGATCTGCAGCTTTGAGGTAATGAGTTTGGCCAGGGGGGTAGGCACACATTCCAGAACCAGGCAAAAAGCGCCGGCTTCTTCTATAGCCAGGGCATCGTCAATCATCTTCCTGGCTGCCGCTATGTCCTTGCCTTGGACCTTGAAGCCCCCCAGCTGGTTGATGGACTGTGGGGTTAGACCCAGGTGCCCGCACACTGGAATGCCGGCGTTGACAATAGCCCGTACAGCCTCCGCGATCTCCCGGCCGCCTTCCAGCTTGACTGCTTGCGACTCTGTTTCCTTCATAATGCGGCCGGCGTTGCGTACAGCGTCCTCTTTAGAAACCTGGTAGGATAGAAACGGCATGTCTGTTACCACCATGGTCCGGCCGACCCCGCGGCAGACTGCTTTGGCATGGTGGATCATGTCCTCCATAGTCACCGGGAGGCTGGAGTCATAGCCCAGAACAACGTTGCCCAGGGAATCACCGACCAGGATCATATCGATCCCCGCGTCGTCGACAATTTTAGCCATGGAATAATCGTAAGCTGTGAGCATGGTAATGGGTTTGCCTTCTGCCTTCATCTGCTTGACAGTTGCCGTAGTGACTTTGTCCTTGCTCATTATTTATGCCTCCTCAAAGATTTGTTCCAGTATTTTTCCCTGCTCTGCGTTGATACTGCCCTTTTCCAGCGCTACCCCAACTGTGTATGAGCCTAGTTTGCGGTAAAGTTCCAGTTCCAATCCGTCTATGGCCTTTAAAACTTCCAGGTGTCCCTGCAGGGTAAATCCATCTCCCCTGGCCACGGGACCGGTCAGGGCCTGCGCCGGACCAACCTGTCCGATGTTGTTTATGGTGCCCTTAACAAGGGGGCAAAGCGCCTCAAAGGCTTCTTCCCTGGACAGCCCGAAGCGGCCATAAAGGCCTGTCGCCAGGTGCATCAGGGATACCAGGTAGTTCGAGGCGATGCAGGCGGCGGCATGATAAAGAGGCTTATCGTGCGCCTCAATCGAAAAACTTTTGCCGCCCAGATCTTTAACAATGAGCTCCGCGAGAGGCAACGCCGCCACATCTCCCTCCAGGGCAAAATATGACCCAGGCAGGTTTTCCATAGCCATCTTAACATCTGCAAAAGACTGGAGGGGGTGCAATGAAGCAGCCAGAGCTCCGGACCTGCGCGCCGCGCCCACCTCGTTGGCGGAATGTGCCCCGCTGGTGTGAAAGACCACCTGACCTGGTCGAAACCCGCCCCGTTCATTAATTTCGGCGGCAACCTGGGCGATGACCCGGTCCGGGGTGGTAATAAACACCACTTCAGCACCCGGAGTAATCTCTTCCGGCCGGTCGGTGGCCGGAACACCCAATTGCTCCGCTGCCCACCTGGCCGAACTTATGCTTCTACTGGCGATCCCGGTCACCGGGTAGCCTTGTCCCCCCAGCAGCAGGGCCATGGCTGAACCGACCTTGCCCGCCCCTATCACGGCGATCCTGGGCTTGTCCAAATTCATGCCCCCCTCCTCTAAGAGTAAATGATTTTCAAAAAAACATTATTTCACAAACATAAACAAAAAACCCCTCGGGCAACCCGAAAGGCATTACTTTCATCCTCCCGTCTCGGTCCTTCCCGGCTCCAAGCGGTACTGCTAATTTAGAATTACGGTAACTGTCTCTTATTGTTCCACGGTGTAGTTCTTTTCGATACCACCCGTGTAATTAGATTTTATCACAGCAGCTGCAGTCAGGCAATTGTTTTACCCAAATTAATTGTGAAATTATGACCTGCAAGTTATATGTAAACTGCAAGCAGGCTCTCAAACCAGGTATTTAACCCCGGCTTCCGGAAAGTATTCTCTGACCAGATTGTTAAAATAATCACGTATTTCCCGCATAAGCTCCGTTGGATAGACATATTTGCCGTATCCAAACTGCCCGAATTTAAAAGTTCGGGCTTCTTCGTCAAGCTCCAGGCCGGTGTCGGGATAAACCTCCTGTATGGTTTCCTTGGCTCTCTTGGTAAAACGGTGAGTAATCAGCTCAAAGGTCAGGCCAGGTGGGCAGCCGTCAAGAGCAGTGGCAGCCGACTCAAACATTGCCCGGTAGTCTTCCCGCCAGTCCCCGGAGACAATGATCGGGGCTACTAAAAAGCCCAGCGGATAGCCGGCTCCCGCCACCTTTTTGGCTGAGGCCAATCTTGCGCTAAGCACGGGAGTACCATGCTCGTGGCCCCTGATAATCGATTCAGTATTTAGGCTGAAGCGAAAGTGGGTATGCCCCTGGTGCGGGAGCTCTAGCAATGAATCAATGTCGGTAAACTTGGTAACGAACCGGAAGCGACCGTACTCCTGGGCTCCGAAAAAAGTAATGGCTTTGGCCAGAAGACCGGTATAAGGCTCAGTAGGGACAGGGTCGGAGGTTGCTGCGCCTTCAAAAACGGTAACCTCCGGCTTTCTCTGCTCAATATAGTCGTGCGCCCCTGCCAGGATTTCATCGATATTGACATAAATACGCACATAGGGCTTGCGGCCAAGGTTAGTC
>JAQVOH010000058.1 GCA_028702695.1 Desulfotomaculaceae bacterium | reverse complement strand
TAAATGCGAAGTCTTAAATCTGGATGGTGACAGTTACAGGTTGAAGCATCGGCAAACCATATTTGGTAAAAATTAGGTGTAAAAAATTATTGATCGAAAATTGTAAAAAGTTACTTGACATCTACAGAGTCTGGAGCTGCCGATAGAACCACGGTGTCCGTGGTGACTACATCTGCCCCAAGAGTGCTGAGTATATCCTGTATAGACTTTGTCAAGTCAAATCGCAACGGCTTACTGTCAGGTGCAATGCGGGGAGCTTTGGGTGTGATTGCTATGACATCGTCTGATAGTGGTGCGATGTCAGGCAGAGGCAACGCATCGGCAAACCCGCACGTGTGTCTGCTGATAGAGCTATATAACTCTTCGGCAAGACGGTCATACATTAGGACAAGACTGCGTGTCTTAAACTGTGGTCGAAGCTTAGCGGTAAATGCAAGTATGCCCTGTATAATGCCATGATTTAGTACTTCTGGTGTAAAAACGCTGTCTACTGATAGGTTAAATAGGTCTATCTGCAAGCAGGCCGTTAAAATCGCTCTTAAATTACTAAAATGAGTGAAAAACTCCCTGGCCTTTGCCTGTGCTACCTCAATATCGTCTACATTGATACCTTGGGTGATGGCTCGCTGTGATGCATGGTATCCAGCGATGATGTCGTCAATAGGGTCGATACCGTTAGTGTATACATCTGCTCGCTTAGCCATCAGGTTGGTGTAGGCCGCCTCCAAGCTGTCCATAAAGTGCTGGAGGTAGGCGGATAAAGAAATAGCTGGCTTTGCTGGTGTTACAGGTGGTGCTGGAGGTGCAGTCTTAAGGTCTTGCAGGGTGCGTTTTACCATCTTGAGAGTGGAGGCCGATAAAGACTGTGTGTTGATGACTTGATTGATAGCTTGCCAGTCGTCTGCTGGGATGCGGTGTTTGTTGAGTTTTAGGGAATTTATGTCCTCAGGCTTTAGTTTGGTGTATCTGATACGGTCTGTGACCTGTGTGCGTAGTCGCCTAAGCTCTCGCCCAATAAAAGCGTCAAGAGCTGCATTGTATGGAGCGATAAGTTCGTCTACCTCAGCGACAAGGTCGATAAGTCGCTTGTCATGTGCAATGAGGTCTGGGCGTCGAAACGGAGACAGGAAGGAATAAAGGAAATTGCTAAAATGCGGATACAGGCCGTAGGATTTACCATCGAAATAATCGGTAATTAAGTCGTAGATGTTATCGCCCTCGTCTATGAAGTTTGTTGGTAGCTCTGGCTTAATTGGTGTCTTACTGATGGTGAGCAGTCTATGGGCAAGGCCTACACTGGCCGCATTAAAGGCAGTTTCTGCTTGCTCATAAAAAGTAAGATATTGAGCAATGTATTGGTTGAGGTCGTCATCTGTAGCAGTATCTGGGTTGAGGAGTGCGATAACCTCCCGATAAATAACCGTAGCAAAGTCAGCTAAGGCTTCGGGGGCGTAGTGTAGTAGCGGTAGCCGTCCCCAGCTATAAGGCTCCTCAACAACTATCTTGCGATTAATATTGGTTAATGTGTCAATATTTAAAAGGTCGAGCATATTTTTAAGCTCTGCAAGCGTAGGCATTGGATTAGACCTCCTTTATCCTGAACTCAAAACCAATGTCTAAGCCGTATTCTTCGGGAGCTAAGACCATGAAGAGCTTGCCTTTGCGAGGGTTCTCAATCTGGTTGCCTTCATCGTCTGCGACGGGTATGAATTGTACTTTTCTATCGTCGTAAGCTTGCTTAACGGCCGATAGAACAGGCTCTTTAAGCGGTTTGCCTATGTGGTCGGTAAAGATAAGTTGCTTCGGTGCGGATAAATCCTGTTCATGCTCTGCGAGTTCATGGTTGAAATCAAGTTCTAAGCAACGTACCAATAGGTCGATTACATACTCTGGTGGCTTACGACTGCCTTCTTCCCATTGCTGAATACTTCTTAGAGGAATTCTATATTTTTCAGATAATTCTTTCTTTGAAAGCCCTGCTTTTAGCCGTGCTTGCTTAATTCTTTCAGCAGTAGTCATCTTAATTACCTCCTTATAACTGACAACACGCTCATTGAGCGTATATATATAATATACCACTCATTGAGCGTGTTGTCAATATTATTTTAAGAATTTTACGCTCATTGAGCATATACGTCGATGAGCGTAACGCTCAATGCGTGGGTACGACTTTCGTAGTTGCTCATTGAGCGTGCTATACATTAAGTGGAGGCTTACCTCCGATAAAAGCCCACTAAACTATGCTTTTTAGGCGTCTGGGAGCGTTCTGTGGATAGCGGTCAACGAAATTATGAAGCATAAAGATAGTAACGGAGTTTACCAGTCGCTTACTAATATACCCAAGCATTTTGGAGGAAATGGAGAGGATACTTTTGGATGGTGTTTATGCGATGCGCCATTACTACTTCATGCTCTTTTAAAAGCTGGAATAGATTATGAAACACACATTAAGAAAGGAGTAGATTACCTTAGTTCATTATTTTGTGATAATGGCTTCCCCTGTGTAGTTTCAAGTGAGCTCGGGAAATTCAGAGGTCCTGGACGGAAAGATGATTGTTGTCCATACGCTACTCTTATCATGTTGAATTTACTCTTGGATGTTCCTGAAGCAAAGTACAAAGCTACAATAAATAAGTTAGCTAATGTTCTATTAACATTATGGGAAAATAGTCAAAATAGTCATCCATATATGTTTTATATGGGCACAGATTTTCGCAAATTAAAGGCTCCTAGTATATGGTATGATATAGTAAGTGTTGTTAATGTATTGAATAAATGTGATACAATAAAGAATGACAAGCGTTATAGAGAAATGCTATTAATTATACAAAGCAAGCAGTCTAAGGATGGGCTTTTCACACCGGAATCCATATATCAGAAACTTAAAGGATGGGAGTTTGCGCAAAAGAAAATCCCATCACCGTACTTATCTTATTTATGTTTGAAGCCGCTTGGACAAATATGGTAGTATTATTAATGTCAATTAGATTGTGTGCCATCTTTCTTAAATTCATTACTATTAATTTGAGTACGTATATGAGTACGTAAAAATTGGATGTGCTGGGAATCCCCTTTCTATCATTATTTTTAGCGGAGTTAGAACTCGAATCCCGTCTCGCGTTTACGAAATCCCTTGATTTTCAAGGGATTTTTTGTTGTCGTCAACGCACCAAATAAACCATTTAATGGAAATTTATTCTATTAAAATTATTATTGTATGATATAATAGTAATTGTAAATAGCAAATAGATCCGTTTTATTGTAATGATAATTATATATTGAGCAGGAGATTTATATAAATTAAACTGCGTATTATTTATAATGAGGATCCTGTCTCTCAATGTAAAAGGAGTGTACACTTCTGCAAAGTGTAGTACTCCACTTTCATATAGCGATTGACTTCCTTTATTTAGAAATGTATAATAATGGTGTTTTATTGCTAAGGGAGAATGATCATAATATGAAAAATATATTAAGCATAATATTTGGTAAGAAATATATTGGTATTTGGTTAGCAATTTTATTTTATATATTGTTTTCCATGGTAACAAGTATATATCGCTACAGGGTCGATGGAACCGTCTGGTTTTTAGTAAATAGTTTACAAAGACTTTTATTTGGATTAATTGAATTGATGCTCTTTATGAAATGTTTTCAAAAAAAAGATTGGAAAGAAGTATTGAATTTTAAGGGGTATAAAAAAGGTCTTCTAGCAGGAAGCGGAATCATTCTATTTATTATATATTTTGTTATTTTATATATTACTGGAGTATCAGGTATTGTAGGCCTTACGTTCCCGTTAGCATTCAGTCAATTGTTTTGCCAACAGATTACTACTGGATTTTTTGAGGAAATCACCTATCGAGGATTTATACTAGAGGGGTATTTTTATCATGAAAAGCAAAAAGTGTCAACAAGGCTAATATACACTCTTGTTTCCTTTCTTCTATTTGGATCAGGGCATTTAATGAATTGTACTTCATGGTCGGATGGTGTTTTTAGAATGGTAACAACAGGAATTATAGGAATGTCATTCACTGCAATTTATCTGTACTCGCATAATTTATTAATAGCTATGATCTTACATTTTATTTTTGATATACCGGCAAATTTGATTATCTATGCAAACTGGAGTAATACAGTTATTAAGGTTTTCTTAGACGATATTTTTTATGGAATGTATATCATAATAGGCATAACTTCATTGATATTTATTATAAAAGCAGGTAACAACTCAAATTGTCAGCAAGAGGCCGCTTCAATAAGCTAATCATTACTTTGTTATCTCATCAGGGTAGTTGGCAGATATACATATAATTGGTGTACATAGATTTTGTGTAGAGGTGAAAATGATATGGGTTTGTTCAATAAAATACTCAACAAGAAACAAGATGCTCAACCATTAATGCAAAATAATACGGAAGACCCTATTGAAAATATTGATGGAATCTCCTTACTTGATAGGCATGAAAAGGGTCTGCTTGACGACAATTCTTTTCTTCGTTCATTTGGCAAAGTTAAGGTTTATTACTCAACTCCTTTTGGAGATTACAAGGACGGAGGTAGCAAACTTTTCGTTCTACCAGCACACAACAAGACTGCTTATCTTCCTGTTTTCACTTCATCTGCGCGTGCAATGGAGTTTTACGAAAAAGTTGGAAGGATTGGCTTTATAATAATGGAAAACTCTTTCGTGTCCTTCCTTACATCAACAAAAATAATGAATGAAGGCAATAGTCCAATAAAAATGGGAGCTGTTATAGACCCCGGATATTATGGGGTAACCATCGATGCAGATATACTGGATACTGTGATTAATATTATGAAATAAGTAATGTATGCATGATTAATTCGAATGAAGCATAACCTAACAGACTCTATATTATATGATAAAGTTAATAATGTAGCTTTTTAATCTAGTGAAATCTTATTTGATTGATGAACTGATGGACAGTAAGCGCTTAATATAAAGGCGCATAGCAGTTTATCGATCCATGTGAGATAATCCTTAAAAAAGTCTTTAGACTTTTTCGAGTTTTTCGACTCTGACCAAAAAGTCTAAAATCACTAAGGGGGCTATCTCAATATGGATAAAATCACAGATGCCAAAACCGAATTCCGACTCAAGCAGTGGACTAAGATTATCCAAGCCTGTCAGAGCAGCGGAATGACAGTTGTCAGTTGGTGCAGCCAGAACAATGTAAAAATCAAATCGTACTACTACTGGCTGCGAAAAGTCCGTACCTTGGCATGTGAAGCCGGATCACTTGCGTCTCAGAAAACGGAGCAGAAGATTGTCCCAGTACCATTTCACCAGACAAAAGTATATGCAGCAATCACGATCCACATATCTTCCTTTTGTGTTGATATATGTGACGGAACTTCCAGGGAAACCATCGAGGCAGTTCTATCTGCATTGAAAAACATATGTTAGGCGATATTGCAAGGGCGGAAGATATCTACATTGTCTGCGGGTACTCAGACATGAGAAAGTCAATCGACGGATTAGCTGCTATTATCAAAGAGACATTTGGCATGGATCCTTTTTCTCCAAGCCTGTTCCTCTTCTGTGGGAGACGTCGTGATCGTCTCAAAGCCCTCTTTTGGGAAGGAGATGGTTTTATAATGCTTTATAAGCGTCTGGAAAATGGGAATTTCAAATGGCCCCGTACACCGGAGCAAGCAAGACGGCTTACCCAACAGGAATTTCGGTGGCTGATGGAAGGTTTGACGATAGATCAACCAAAAGCAATCCGAGAAGTGAGACCGGGTGAAATCTACTGATAAAAAAGTGCGTAAAAGTATTGAATTTACTGCATTAAGCTGGATTTTTCAGGTGAAATATGGTACAATTATCTTATGCAAAAGATAAATTTAACAGGGCTTTCGCCGGAACAAATTGAATATGTTTCTACTCTGGAAAAAGTGGTGGAAAACCAGCAAATCCGTATCAACCAGCTCACAGAACTTCTTATCAAATCCCAAAAAGCTCTGTATGGTCAATCCAGCGAAAAGCGTCGTTATGTTTTAGGAGAAGACAACTGTCAAATTTCACTTTTCAACGAAGCAGAGGTCGAAGCGAACAACAAAGCAGAAGAACCTACCGTACAGACCATTGTGGCCGCCCATACCAGAAAACCCAAAAGAACAAGGGAAGAACTGGCACAGACAGTTCCTGTAGTTGAGGTTGTTTGTGACCTTGACGAGGACAAGCGCTCTTGCGTTATTTGCCAGGCTGACCTTCGATACCTCGGTAAGGAGCATGTCAGGGATGAACTAGAGATTATCCCTGCCCAGGTACGAGTATTGAGATATATTCGCTTTAATTATGTATGCACCGTCTGCGAGAAAGAAACCGGAGATGCCAACATTGTCAAAGCACCGGTTCCAGCCCCGGTCATGAAACGCAGCCTCGCTTCTCCATCAACAGTTGCTTATGTCATGTATCAGAAATATGCCAACGGAATGCCTTTATACCGGCAGGAGAAAGACTGGGCAAATCAGGGAGTGACACTTTCCAGAGCAACCCTGGCAAACTGGATCATACGGCCAAGCCATGAATGGCTTGAACCAATGTACAATACGATTCAGAAGCACTTGATTGGCGAACCCCTGATTCATGCTGACGAAACCGTCCTACAGGTATTAAAAGAACCGGGACGTAAAGCAACAACGGAATCGCGGATGTGGGTCTACACTTCCGGGCGCAGTCCAACCCCGGCTGTTTTATTTGAATACCAACCAACAAGATCCGGCCAGCATGCCCGAAGGTTTCTTGAGGGATTTTCGGGTTACCTTCAGACAGATTATTCCGATAAAAAAGTTATTATGATATTTTATGAGTTTAGTATAGAAAGCTACGATTTAGAGGCTTAAAAATCGGCATTTCTGGTTATGATTTATTTATCAAATCATAAGGAGGAATTGCTATGTCGAAAAAAATTGTAAACGTGATTGATGGCATGATTCAACAGATGAAGGATCACGGGATCCATGAAAGCACTGTGAATCAGTACTATCGTGGCTTTTGTAAGCCATTAATCAGATTTTTTAACGAAAGGAATGGCGGAATATATTCTAGCTCTCTTCTGGTAGAATATCAGGAATCAGCTAGCCAGCGTTTTGAAGCTGGACATTTTAAAAAACGCCACTTTAATTCCATTAAGAGGTGCATACGACTTTTGGTTACATTTGTAGAAACTGGTCATGCAGATTTTTCACATCCAAAAGAGCACAAAAAATACAAGCCTTTAGATGAAAATCTTAAATTAATTGAACAGATACTGGCAAAAACTACATATAAAAGTGGTTTTAAGTATAGACTTCATTGCTGTATGCGTCATTTCTTTTGTTTCATTGAGCATGTAGGCCTTACTGTAGATGACATATCAGATAGTACCTTTTTTGAGTTTCTAGACATAGTGTCAGAGACTAACAAGGGAAGTATGAATTACATACTTATTGCCATTAAGCTCATTTCAAATTTTTTGAGAATAGAACGAAAAATAAGCATTAAGAGCGATTTTTCAAAACTTCGTTTGAAGTATCCTTCACAAAGACTTATTTCTCCATACACAGAGGAAGAAATTAAAAGAGTTTTATCGGTCATTGATAACACTTCTGCTATAGGTAAAAGGGATACAGCAATTATAATGCTGGCATTCGATACAGGGCTAAGAGCAATCGACATTACAAGACTATGTTTAGGTGATATTGACTGGTTGTCAGGTGAAATACATATTGTCCAGAGTAAAACAAAACGCCCTCTATCATTACCACTGCATGCTTCCGTGATGAATGCTGTTGCTGACTACATTTTGGAAGCAAGGCCGAAAAGCACTTCAAAGGAAGTATTCTTAAGAACCCTGTCACCATACAGGCCGTTGAAAGGTGCAACTGCTTTAGATGGTATAATCGAAAAATACGGCAAATGTGCTGGTATTATGAAAAAACCGTATAGATCATTTCATAGCTTACGGCGTGCTTTTGCAACAGAATTATCTGCAGCAGAAGTACCACTGCCAATCATCTCACAAATGTTGGGGCACACATGTATAAATTCAGATTACCCATATCTAAGCTATAACAAACAGCAGATCTCCCAGTGTACAATAGGGTTTGAAAAAATTCCCATTATATCTGGGTTTTATTCAGATTCTTTCGTTCCACCGCTTAAAAACCGGTCTACTATTACACTAGAACAACTGAAAGCAGAGATTAAAAAGCTTCCGGCTATGGACTTTCGCGAGATACCTTTGGAAGGAGGCGCTTACGCATGAGCATGAAGGAAATATTGTCGGTTGACCTGCCTAGATTCATCCAAGCTCGGAAGGCGCTGGGTTACGAGACTGATAACAGTAGTTTTTATCTGAAGCCTTTTCTTGAGTATTGTTCTGAATACTATCCTCTTGCCGACGCTGTTACCAAGGAGATGGTAGATAAATGGCTGTTACAACGGTCTTTCAAAACCAACGCGACGAAATCTCATGCTATTGCTGATTTAAGAGCTTTCTCAAGATTCCAGAATGCCATTGGGAAGCATGACTACATACCTGATGAGGAATACAGCGTTAAGGTCGAAAGATATAAGCCATATATTTTTACAGATAAGGAATTGCAGACATTATTTCATGCTATTGATTCTATTCCGGCAAATTTTGAGGCTCCGAATAAAGAACTGATTGTTCCGGTGCTGTTTCGGATGATGTTCTGCTGCGGTATGCGCCCGAGCGAACCTTTGCATCTGAAAAGGGAGGATGTGGACCTTGCTTCAGGCGATATTTTTATCCGTGAATCCAAACGGAAAAAAGACAGACATATCACAATGTCGGAAGATCTTCTTCACCTATGTAGAAAGTATGATAAGCTTATTGGAACGCGTGACTGGTTTTTTCAAAAATGGAGTGGCGGACCATTGCCTACATACTGGATGACAAAACAATTCCGCATATGTTGGAGAAACAGTGGATTACTAAAAAGAGGTAATCCCAGGCCTTATGACCTCCGCCATAACTTTGCTACCCGTACATTGATGCGATGGGTGGATGAAGGGAAAGATGTTATGGCTCTTCTTCCATATCTTTCTACCTATATGGGCCATAAGCACTTTACTCATACATTGTATTACATCCACCTTCTCCCAGAGCGACTGCGTTCAACCGCCGGAATTGACTGGGAAAAGCTAGATTCCATTTACGGGGAGGTTGAAATGGATGAAGATGATTAAGAATCCGGACCTCTTTCAAAAAATCCGGGAGTTTCTAGTGAATTACCTACCAATCATACGCTCTAAGAGCATAAATACAGTTTCAGCATATAAAGCAACGATTAACCTCTACCTTCTTTTCCTTCAAACTTCTGAAAAGAAAGGTCTCTCTGATATTGAAAAGAAAGACTTTAACCAGAAAAATATTATTGCATTTTTGCAATGGTTAAAAGAAGAAAGAGGTAATGGAACTGCAACACGCAACCAGCGTCTAGTGCATATACGCCAATTCTGCAAATACCTGATGTCATCTGACATGATTTCATATGCAGAATACTGCTTGATCCAGCAGATTGCAAAGGAAGCAGATCCGAAGAAAGATGAATTGTATTATCTATCTGTTGAAGATATGAAACTTGTATTGGAGCAACCGGATACTAAGAAGAAATCTGGCATACGTGATAAATTTTATCTGGCATTACTCTATGACAGTGGATGCAGAAACCAGGAAATTCTGGACCTGAAAATAAAAGACTTTGTCATTACAGGCACAGGTGCTGAATTACATATAGTTGGAAAAGGGCAAAGACACAGAGTTACACCAATTTCCAAAGATGTAACAAAGCTGTTTCAAGAATATTGCGACATTTATCATCCTGATAGAAAAATAAATGATTGGATTTTTTCAACCAGAAGGAATGGCATCATAACGCAGATGTCGCCGGATAATACTGCACGTTTCTTAAACAAATATGAAAGACAGATAACTAAAACTAATCTGAATTTTCTTCATCTACACCCTCATCTATTTCGCCATACGAGGGCAATGCATTTATATATGGCTGGAATGCCACTCCCTTTGATTTCTGAATGGTTGGGACATTCACAATTAGAAACTACAACAATCTATGCTAGGGCAACTACTGATATGAAAAGAAAAGCTGCTGAAAAGATTACAACCAAAGAAAATTCGGTTTTTAAAGAGGAAACTTTCAAGTATGCAGATAATGATGATATAATTAAACGATTGTATGGGCTGGCGTAAAATGCCGATAAATAATCGTAGGCATTGGAGAAATCCAGTGTCTACGACGCTTTAAATTTTATATCGGAATAACTTTTTTATCGGAATAATCTGTAATAATCCGATATCGGATTATGACAGATGGCTATAGTGGCTACAATGCAGTGCCTAATGTTATACATTGTGGATGTTGGGCTCATTATCCTAGATGTATGATTATCCGAGAAAGTATGCTCGAAGCTGATGAGATAGGTAAGGCATTAAAACCTTCTCAGATAATCATAAGGAAACATTCAGCGTAGAAAATCAGGCATCTCATTGTCACAGACAGTTTTATGAACACCGTTGGATGGTATTGAGAACCAACGCTCATTCCATTCCTTCAGATGCTTATCCACAGTATGCTGAGATATCTCAGCATAAATCTGAGTTGACTGTAATGACGAATGTCCCAGAAAGTTCTTAATTACAACAAGCGGCACACCTGCTTCTAACATATGGCTTGCTGTAGAGTGCCTCATTGAATGAGGCGTATAACTGTCATCAATAAAGAAACCGGGATTCTTCTGCTTTGCTATCAAGACATATTTTTTGAAGATTTCTTCGATACAGGATACAGTCATCTTTTCGTGTGTCTGGCTGGAGAATATATGCCTTTCTGGAAGCAATGCTATTTTCCTATGATCGATGTAGCCCTTCAAGAGATATGCGCATACATAAGAGATCCCAATCCTTCTCTTTTTGTGTCCCTTTCCAGTGATGTTAAGAGAAGCGCCTTTTTCTGAGAATTGAATGTCCTTCACAGTAAGGTCACATATTTCCTGAGCCCTTGCGCCACTAGCATACATAAGACTCAGAAGCACTTTGTCCCTAAGACCGATCTCATAGTGATCATACGGAAGCCTCAGCAGGATTGTGACCTCTTCCCTTGTGAAGATCGCCCGATTCTTATGTGTGGCCTTCTTCATCGGAATCCTTGTGACACTGCTTCTGAATGTCGATGCAGCTGCGAAATCCCTGTTTTGTGCATAAGAGGAGAATGACGCAAGTGCTGACAGACGCTGGTTCTTGGTAGTTGCACTACATCCTCGGGACTTTTCAATCCACGAAAGGAAGTCGAGCATTGTCTGATAATCGAGACCCTCAAAAGATATCTGGTCAGCAGAGATACCTTTTTCCTGATACATATATTTCAGGAGCAGTCTAAAAGCTGCTTTGTACGATTTTATCGTATTCGGGCTGGCACCTACAGCACCTGGAAGGTATTCTGTTACAAAACTGTTCAACAGTTCAAGAAATGAGGAAGCTTTATGTTTCATACGCCACCTCCGGAAATACATCTGCTGAATAATCAGAGAACAACTTCATCGCCTCTGGAAACAGTTCACTGCTGAACTTCATATATTTTTCGGTTTCCTGTAGGCTGTCATGCCCGAGATAAATGGAGAGATAAGGTACTGAATCATCGATTCTTCTCCCGACTTTTTCTGCAGCAGCAAAGGACTTGAAGACGAAAACATGACGCATGCAATGCAAGCAGGGACCTCGTTCATGCTTTTTCCGTCCAGAAAAAGATATCTCCGCAAGAGGGAGTATCTTCTCAAACCAGTGCTGGGCATCCTTCGGCGTCATTGCTTCATCTTTTTCAGAAACGGGAAACAGCCAGGCATCTGGAACCCCAACGATCCCCATTGCCAGACAGTAACGTTCCAGAATCTCAGTCAGAAAAGGATTCATCGGCACCAAGCGCTGCTTGTCACCTTTTGTATGCCTCATAATCAAGATTCCGCTAATTAGGTCGACATCCCTCATCTTCAAGGCAAGCGTCTCGCCTATCCGAAGTCCGCAACCATACATGAGCCTTATAACCATGGGAAACTCGAATTTAATTAACGGATTCTTCTTGGTGTTTGAGATATCAATGTTGTCTGCCTGTAGATATATCCGTTCCAGTTCCTCATCCGAGAAGATATATGGGACATAGTCATCGGCGACCTTGGGTATCGGAGGAATGTAAGAGCTAATTCCGATACTGTTAAGGTACTTCAGAAAAATGCGAATGACTATGACCTTATTTGCTATGGAACTGCTCTTTCCGTTCAGGGTATGAATCCAATCATTAATCAGGGCTTCTGATACTGACTTTTCATTTGTATATCTAGCTGCAAACACATCAAAATCTGAAAGATAACGACAGTCATGGTCATATGCGCTCTTACTGAGAGATGCCTGTCGCAAGGATAGAAAATCCTCGAGTTCTTTCCGGAAAGGGCTATTGAATGTAGTCATAACCGCCACCTCCCTTCCAGAAACTCTTTGAAACAACCGGAAGGTGCAGGCGGTTCAAGAGCATATTCGCGAAGCCTCTCGATATCAACCCTTGCATAGTGCTTGACGGCATCAGGGTCTGTATGTCCAAGGATTTTCCGTACTACATCGTATGACACCAGATGGTTTATCATTGAGCTGGCTAGAGAAGAACGGAACACATGGGGACCATGCTTCTTATCAGTGATATCGATGCCAGCTTTACCAAAATATTTGTTAGTCTCGAAGCGGACTACAGAAGTAGTTATCTTCTCGAATGGGGCATTTGCCCTTAGGAATACGTATGGCTGACCCGATTCCGGCCTTCCGTTCTTAAGATAATCAGCTAATGCAGTTTTTACTGCCGGTATCATGGGAAGGACGAGAGGCTCACCCGTCTTTTCCTGTATAATACTGATAGTGTCGTTACCGAAGTCAAGCGACGAAAAAGTGAGGTTTGATATATCGCCGGACCTCATACCAAGTCGAGTTGCGAGAAGTAGCATCGCATAATCGCGTTTCCCGGTTTTGGAGTTAGTATCTATCGCTTCCTCAAAACGTTTGACTTCATCCTCCGTATAGGTACTCGCAAGGCGGAACGTTTTCTTAAAATGAGGGATGATAGTTGAGAAATCACGATTTATCAGACCGGCGTAACTCAGATACCGTAGAAACATCCTGATGACAGCCCATCCATCTTTGTTGTTCTGCATGATACATACCCTGCCGATGATGGCAGCGTCCGCATCTCTAAGGTCATGGCATCCAAGTGATTCTAGATTGCAATAGAATTCTCGAAGGAAATATCTCTTTCCAATGATTGTTGATTCCCTGTTTCCATCATCCCTGCATTTCTGCAGATATGTATCCATCAGTTTGGTGTAGCTTTCGGGTAATGGGGTGAGTTCCGTTTTGCGCTGGATTTGATACTTACCAACACAGTAATCATCTAAGCGATGAATGACTGTATTAATGTATTGCTGGTTACCTTTACTGAGTACATGCGTTGAAAGATAATCATCAATAAATCTCTGGCCGACAGACGGCTTATAAGCGGCGATGTCATTTGCAATCATATACCGCTCAAGTTGATTCATCTTCCGACGATAATTATTGATGGTATCATTTCTGTAGGCCTTGTCCTGAAGTAGTTCCAGTAGACCCTTCTTCAATGAATCAAAAGACTGGTATCCATATTGTCTTGTACTCATAACTGCCTCCTTTCACAACAGAAAAATTAAGGTACATTTCTATTGTAATAGTGGCAGGATTATTTGAGAAGAATGGCGAAAATGCAACAGTTATGCAGCCTGCTTAGAATCTCCTTGGATAATCACACATCTGGGATAATGAGCCTTATTCGAGAACTTGAATAAGGCTCATTTGCAACGCAAATTCGAAGAGGCAATTCCCCAAGGGGCTGATGCTAAAACTTCCAAGGCGGCTATCGGATATGATTATTGTAACCGTCTATTTGCTATGGATAAAAAATGGGAAGAATTATCCGCTGAAAGGCGGTATGAAGAACGTCTTAAGAATATGAAGCCTCTTCTTGATGAGTTCTGGGAATGGGTGCAGCAATTAAATCCGCTGCCAAACTCCAATTTGGGGAAAGCGATCACATATGCATTGAATCAAAGGGAATCATTGAATCGTTTTCTGTTAGATGGACGTATCGAGCTTTCCAACAATCGAGCTGAAAATGCTATTCGTCCTTATGTCACAGGCAGGAAGAACTGGCGGTTTGCCGACACAACTCGCGGAGCTAAGGCTAGTGCTATTGTCTACAGCATGATTGAAACTGCCAAAGTGAATCAACTTAATCCATATATGTATTTGGTGCATTTACTGACAAATTTGCCAAACCTAAAAGAATTGACACAGGAATCTCTGACACCCTATCTGCCGTGGTCATCTGAACTGCCATCTTGGTGCCATAATGATTCATGCAAGGCGCCCCAAGATTAAGCGCTTACGATGGACAATTACTAATAAAGGTGTTATATGGAAGAAATGATAGGAAAACTGCTGGGAAGTGGTAGCACATCCAATGTATATGAATGGGGAAATACCAAAGTTGTAAAAATATTTAAGTCACATGTAAGCGATGATGCTATAAAGAATGAGATGTATATTGGACAAATATTAAGTAAATTTCCACTTGATATGCCAAAATATATTGGTTCAATTGATTTAAAAGGTAAAAAGGCATTAATATATGAGCGTATAAATGGTGAAATAATGGCAGAACCACTTTTAAAAGGTATTTACAAAACTGAATTAGCTAATAAATTTGCACAAATGCATTATGATATACACAGGAAAGAGATAAATGAACTACCATCACAATATGAATTCTTAAAAAATCGTATTATAGAATTAAGGAGCAATTTAGGAGCATTCCTGTAATGAAACAAAATGAACTTTGAAAAAAGAATACCTCCGGGTTAGAATACGGGATGTGAGGTTTGAGAAACCCACTCCTAATATAATAAGACTAACCAAATCGGAGGTATCTACAATGAAGTATACCCAGAACGAAAGAATAATGCAAATCACAGAAAAGACGCTGATTGTCGGAATTGACGTAGGAAGTGAGACACATTACGCCAGGGCTTTCAATTTCAGAGGCGTAGAGTATGGGAAGCTGTTGATCTTCCATAATGATGCAGAAGGATTTGCGATGCTGGAGGACTGGGCTGGGAAACTGGCCGGATACAATGGGTTCAAGGATATAATGCTGGGAATGGAACCGACCGGGCACTACTGGTTCAACCTTGGAGAGCATATCAAGAAAAACAATATGCGGATCGTACTGGTGAATCCACACCATGTAAAGAAAAGCAAAGAACTGGATGATAATAATCCAAGCAAGACGGACCGGAAAGATCCTAAAACCATAGCCATGCTGGTCAAAGACGGCAGGTATATGGAACCATACCTCCCGGAAGGGGTATACAAGGAATTACGAACCGCCATGGAAAGCCGCTGGCGGATCATGAAGGAGCTTTTCGCAAACAAAAACAGGATCATCCGATGGATCAGCATATACTACCCCGAATTTACCAAGGTATTTGGGGACTGGGAAGGAAAAGCGGCAATGCTGATATTGAACGAGTGTCCAACACCCCAAAAGGTTGTTGAGAAAGGCATCGACGGTATCATCGCCATCTGGAAGAAACACAAAATACGAGCAGTCGGCAGAAAGCGGGCGGTGAAGCTACTGGAGACAGCCGGCTCATCCATAGGAACAACAGAAGGCCTAGTTTCTGCGGAGAACGAACTACAAATGCTTCTTGAGGATTATGAGAACAAAATGCGGCAGTGTGAAAAAACAATGTCGTTGATAGAAAGCCTGGCAAAGGAGATCCCTGGGTTCGAGAAGATGCTTGAAATCAAAGGAGTAGGCTTGATTACGGCAGCAGGATTCATCGCTGAAATAGGTGACGTAAGCCGGTTCTCGCATCCGAAGCAGATTCAGAAGCTGGCGGGACTAAGCCTGAAAGAGAATAGTTCCGGGAAGCACAAGGGTGAAACGACCATATGCAAACGAGGCAGAAAACGGCTGCGGTACTACCTGACATTCGGTATGATGCCTTTGCTATCGAAGAATGCGGAGTTTAAGGCACTGCACGAGTATTACACAAGCAGGAAAGAAAATCCATTAAAGAAGATGCAATCTTTGGTAGCCTTGAGCAATAAGCTGATTAGAATTTTTTACATGATACTGACGAAGAATGCAACTTACGACCCACAGAAGATGATGAGTGATATTAAAAGACCGGAAGTAAAAGCGGCATAACCTGCACCGCCGGAGAGAGAGTACGCCGTTATTGCAAGCCAGTCAAGGGACACTGCGTTCGGCTTCGCCGACCCTTGACAGCCTTCCCCTAACGACGTAAAGGGCGACCAAGCGGTGCAAGCAGAAAGTATAAAATTGAAATTTTCGCACTTGATGATAGATTGGAACTTTGACAAAATGAGCCGGATAGTCGGGATGAATTTTTCCATAAGGGCAAGACCCCGTGTAGGAGCTTGACTGACATCCACCTCATGGACAGGCAGAACGAAGGAATTGAGGGCTATGACCCCGCTAGACATGGGAGGTTTGCTGCCGGAGATCATGTGGATACCAATGGCCGTGATACAGAAAAAATGACGCAGTTTCATTGGTATACGCAGCATCATCCATAATTGTGCAGCAATGCATTATCTGTCCATATGGCTTGTTTTGAAAAGGGCGAAAATCTATGATTGAGTGAGTATGTGTAAGAAAAACGAAGATATATTAGGGAGGTAAACGATAATGCAGGCTACAATTGATGATCTTAAAACAATGCTCAGAACAGTGAATCTTCATAATGCCGCAGAGCAAATTGAAGAATTACTAAATGTAGCATTAAATAAGTCCATATCCTA
>JAQVOH010000057.1 GCA_028702695.1 Desulfotomaculaceae bacterium | reverse complement strand
TTCCACTGGCTCCTTTTCTGGTCCCAGAACAACGCAGCGATAACAAAAACGGGAGCCAGTCTCCTGGTCCCCGTTTTTGTTATCATTGGTTCCCTTTTTGGTATATGTTCTAGAAAGCGTTTCCAGTCTGCTAAACTACTTATATTATGGAGATTGAAATGATTTTCCGGATCCATTATTTTTCTGATTTCTGCTCTTGCTCTAATCAGGCGGGATTTGACGGTTCCTAACGGGATACCAAGGATTTTACTTATTTCATTAACTGGCAAGTCCTGATAATATTTTAAATATATAACTATTTTATATTCTGATTGAAGGCGCTCAATATACTGTTTGATAACTTTCTTTTCTTCATTAATCAGTAGAACTGTTTCCGGGGAAACCTTCTGATTGTCCGAGTAAACATCCCTGGCCTCGGCGAAAAGCCCAATCCTGGAACGGTGGCGAATGATATCCTTGGCCGTGTTGGAAGCCATACGGCATAGCCAGGCTTCCAGTTTTGAGGGGTCTTCAAGCTGGTTGATCCTGTTTGAAAGTTTCAAGAATACTTCATGGACGGCGTCTTCAGCCAGGCTTGTGTCGTTGGTTATAAAAAACGCTGCCTGGAAGACTGATTTATTAAAAAGTTCCAAGACTAGCCGTAAAATTTGCATATCTCCGTTTTTGAGTTTTTGCACAATTGTTTCAACTTTCAAATCTGAAAACCTCCCCTAAACTTGCTTGGGCAGGGCAGACTGCTTCATTTACGTGGCAACCTGGCGATCATAGTCTCCCTGCGACTTTAGACCCATGGCTTTGCGTCCCCGACTTTTGTACGGGTTTGCCTTTTCTTGCTGATTATGGATTCTACAAAGAAATGACATATCCCTTTAAGGGTCAAATAGGTTCGGTAAAATATCCATTATTGGTTACTTTTGGTGAACCTGTTTACTTCTCACACCGTCATAGTTTTTAGGGATGATAAGGGGTTTGAACTTAACTGAGGGAACCCTAGAACGAGGAGGTATACATATTGGGATTAGAATTTAACGCAACCCTAATAGCTCAAATTGTTGACTTATTAATATTCATTATTATTGTCGCCGGTATTTTAACAATGATTTCAAAAGCATTGAATTTTAAAAAGAATATCTATAACAAAATTGAAACGATAGACAGTGAGCTAAGAGAAATAAAAAGCATGTTGAAAGAAAAAAATTAAGATTTACCTTGACCGGGATATTTGCTTTAGTCGACTGCGTAAGTGGTGAAATACTTTTACCTGAAGATAGTATTTCAATGAGGCTAGGTGGTCAGGTCAGTTTGGAAGCCCGCGTGATCTTTTCAAACGGGTGCAAAGGAGGGTGCGCCGGGCCGGGACGCAATATTCTTGGATTAGCGGAAGGAACGACAGTGGTTACCGCTAGTTTTAATGGATTGGCAACCAGCATTAAAGTTGAAGTTATTCCTAAGAAGGAGACTGCGCCGTCTCAAAATACTGATTCGACCCAAAGTGTCACAGAAAGCCTGGGTAAGGTGATAAAATTAAACAACGATTACTTTGAGAGCTCCGTGCGGCAGGCGTTGAATAAACCGACAAGGGGCATTTATGGAATATGTGATAATTTATCTACTATATGTCATAAATGACATTTAATTACATAAAGGAGCACACAGAATATTGGATAAGAAATTACCTTTAGAGAAAAAATATCTCATTTCATTTCTTGTCATTACAGCAATAGGCTCACTACTCAGGTATTATTGGATAATTAATATTCCGAACATACCGGAATCAGATTTTGAAGGTTATCACATCATTGCCACTAATATTTTTAATAATCTCGGCTTTACACAATGGGGCAATCCTGTTGCCTTTCAGGGGATGGGCTATCCCCTTATTTTAGGTTTATTCTTTAAGTTAGCTGGTAACGCGGAAGTTTTGACCGGAAAGTATTTGAATTTATTATTTTCTATATCAACGATGGTTGTTTTATTTTTTATTTTCAATAAGCTGTTCGTTAAAAAAACGGCAATTGCCGCTTATCTCATTGTAGCTTTATTACCTAACTATATAGCCTACAATAGTGTTTTGGGAACTGAAATTTTGTTTACGTTTTTTGTTGCCTTGACCATTCTGGTTCAATTCTCTGAATTTGATAATAGGCTTCGTTATCTGCTATTGGGAATTTTAATTGCCTTTGCAGCCCTCACAAAGCCATATTTTATTGCATATCCGGCAGTTTTTGCTATTGCGGAATGGGTGCGTAGCAAGTCAGTAAAGCAGACAGTGATTGCTGTGTTGGCTGTTTCATTAATCATGACTGTGATTATTGCGCCGTGGACATATCGCAACTGGAGAATATTTAATGAATTTGTGCCCATTTCCTACAATAGTGGATATGTTCTTTATATTAATAACAATGACTTTAATTATATTGGCGGTTGGATGGATCCAAATAATTTTAAGGTATCTGAAGAATTTAAGGCCAAGTTTGTGGAAAAGGGAACCATATTTCCCGAACATCCTGCAAGCACTGAAAAATTGTATAAAGATGAAGCAACAAAGTGGATCTTTGCCAACCCAATTGAGTTTTTAAAGCTTGGTGCAATTAGGATTGGGAATACTTTTTTTAACGGTGCTCAAGATATTGAGAAATGGACGATGAATGAATTCATCAAAAACAAGGAGCATTTATCCGCGCATAGTTTAAGGAAATTGTTGTTCTTTCGGGCAATCACAGATATTATTATATATGTTTTAAGTTCTTTTGGGCTATTATATACAATTATTAATCTAAAACATATTGTTATTAGTATTTTTCAAAAGAGATCAACAATTGGATACAGGGAGACCGTGGTTGCCCTCAATATTACATTTATTGCGGCAATCTATTTTGTAACCGAGGGACAGCCAAGATATAATTTCCCCTCCCTGTTCTTTCTGGTTATTGCTACGGTTGCCTGTATAGAGGCAATAGTAAGAAATTTTAACGGTAGCATAAATTTTAAGAAAACAACCTAGGGAATAGTTGAACAAATTTGAAACGTTGTTGGGTATGGCTATAAGGGTAATTCTCAAGAGTATCACGAAAGAATTCTAAATTATCATAGTTTAGGGAAAAGTCAAGAGCTGCCGTTATTTAAGGGAGGTAGGAATAGAGAATATGACACCCAGGTGAATCCCTGTTTATCAGGCTGCTTTATTTAAACTGTTATTTATGTGAATATCTGAAATTTGTAATCTTAAATAACTATTTAGTTATGGTATACTTATAATAAGTAAGATAAAAAAAATTGGAGGTGGGTCGCCTGAACAGAAAAATCTTATTCAATGTAGTACTGGCTTTAGTCTTATGTTTTAGTGTGGTTCTTGCTACCAATGCAGCACAACCCACTGCAAAAGACCTGGTCGTAGCCAATATTAAAAACTTTGACCTGGGTGTTAACAAAGGCTTTTATGAAAAGTCTCAGGATGTAACTAGTGTCAAAATTACCGAGTTTGACGGGAGCCTCACAAAAGAGTTGGGCCATGTTAAAGGTGCTTCGATTGACCTAATATCACAGCTGGACGCATCTAATAATGTTATTAAACTGAGCTATACCACGGACATTACAGGCAGTACACACAGCGGAAATATTTATTTAAAAGATGACAAGGTTATCTTAACTAAAGATATCTTCTTCTTACTGAAGGAATTTGGGCTTGATGTATTTAAGGACAAACCTGCCTTATTAGAACAAAGCCCCGAATATCTGTATTTAACAAATGAACAGCTTTCGAGCATTTGGGAACAGATGCTAAGCTATCAAAACCAGCAACTGCCCGAGGAATACAAAGAATTACTGCTTTTCCTGGTGGAAGCCATACCGGATCAATATTTTAGCCTGTCCACCAGTAATGTGACTTTAAAATTGGATCAAAATGGCCTTGAAGATGTTATATACAACTTGCTGACTAAAGTAAAAGATGAGAAGGAAAGAGCAGCCGGCATTGTCGTTAGCTTAAATAAAGCCAATTTCGAACAAATGGGAATTACTCCGGAACAAATGAATGAAGAAATTATCACCAGCATTGACAGCATGCCCGTAATAACCCGGGAGCAAATAAAGCTGTTCAGCAGCTTTGTAGAAGTAAAGGATTTTACTTATGAGGCCGCTCTTTTGCCCGGCGGGCCGAAAAACTTTAATATGGATCTGGGCTTTAAAGCTCCCGATGGTTCAGTAGAAGGACAATTCGCTGTTGTTATGGACAGTGTAGGAACTAAAGATGATCTGGAAGTATCTTATAATGTTTCAGGCGGCTTTAATGCTCTAGACGGCCCTCAGGTCGATTTTTTATTAGATTGTTTGGCTAATTACGAAGCGGAAGCCGCTTATTCTGATACCACTGTCAAAGCGGTAGCGAAAGATAATACCACCGGGGATTTATTATTAAACTTTGGAGCCACAGCTAATTCCACCTCCAAAGTGGATTATGACCTGATTGTAAATGCCCCGGAATTGAATGCTGCTAACAGTACCGATATAACATCATTAATCCCGGAGCCGGCAGTAGCGCCATCAATTGCTGAGGAAGCCGGTTTAAAAGTAGTGGTAAACGGAAATACCCTTGAGACGAAAGTGAAACCTTCTATCAAAAGTAACCCGCAGATCATGGTGCCGGCCAGAGCAGTTTTAGAAGCACTGGAATGTGAGGTTAAGTGGGATGATCCTGATGAGGTACACATCACCACCGGTGACAAAACAATTTTAGTATTTATCAATGAAAGCAACTATCAGGTTAACGGGCTGGAAAAAACTTTAAGTGTACCGGCCTACCTTGAATCAGACTTCACTATGATTCCGGTAAGCTTTCTTATTGAGGAATTAGGGGCAGGAATTGAACTAGTTAACGGAGCTGTAGTTATCACAAAATAACCTTATACAACCATCGTATATTCACAGCTTCATAGAGATACGTTAAAAAAATATAATTTTATAAATTTTTTGGTTGCTTTTGGTGAACCTGCCTTGCTTCTTACACCGTCATACTTTACGGGTCGAATTATTTGATCTGCTGGAGATGTGACGGTGTTATTTTTTACGAAGCCAGAGGAATCTTCGTTTCCCAAAAGAATAATCCATGTAGGTTAGCAAATTAAGAGGGCAGCGGGTGAACGCATTGAGGATGAAAAATTTCTACTGGTCAGTGGCCCTGGTTAGCCTTGTTGTTGGAGTAATTCTATCCGTGCAATTCCGCATGACCAATGATATGCAGCACAATGAAACGATCCGGAGAACGCAGGAATTAGCTGACCAGGTGGCCCAGTTAAAAAAGGAACACGATGTTCTACAACCGCAATTAATAAGGATGCGTGAACAACTAGAAGATTTATCCACCGGACCCCTTGCGTCTCAAATTAAAGCAGAAATGGAACTCGCAACGATTTTTTCTGGTATAACCAAACTGAGCGGCAGCGGCGTGGAAGTGACCTTAAAAGATAGCAATGCCTCACAGAAACCCACCGACAATCCCAACTGGGACATCATACATGCTGAAGACATATTGAGAGTAGTTAACGAAATCAAAGCGGCAGGGGCCGAGGCTATTGCGATAAATGGTCAACGCCTGGTAGCTACCACCGAGATTAGTTGCAGCGGTCCCGCTATCAGAATCAACAAAAATGCTCTTGTTCCTCCTTTTGTCATAACAGCCATAGGCAACCCTGAGACCATGGAAGGAGCCTTAAAAATGAGGGGCGGGGTGGCTGAGTTCCTGCAGTTTTTTGGTATCCAGATTTCAGTTAAAAAGTTGGAGCAGCTTACAATCCCAGCTTATTCCGGAAGCATCAAGTCGGATTATTTAATTGAAGCGGTTGCTGATACTAGTTTGGCAAGATAAACTTTAGAATAATGTTCAAAAGAGGGGTATTAATTTGAACAGGACTTTTTTCTTTTCAATTACCTTTGCAACCATTGTGCTGGGCGTGATGCTGGGCTTCCAGTTTCGTACTACCAGCGCCAGTAATGACGTTGGTCCACGGGACAGAGAGCAGGAGTTAGCCTTGGAGAAAAAAAATCTGGTAGAGGATTTGTATAAATTGCAGATGGAGATTTCTGAGCTATCAACCAAGCTGGATCAGGCCGGGATAGGGCAAAGAGAGGCAGATGAAGCCCTGGAAAGAGAACTCGCCAAAATAAGACGCTTTGCCGGTTTATCCTCTGTGTCCGGACCGGGCGTGGAGTTGGTTGTACAGCCGGGGCAGGCCGGACTTAGTACTGTCAACGCTCCAAGAGATATTACTGATGAACATCTTTTAAAAATGGTTAACGAACTATACAGCGCGGGCTCGGAGGCGATAGCCATAAATGGCCAGCGTATCGCGGCCACCAGCGAGATACGCCTGGCTGGCAAACACATCAACGTCAACGGAACCCCCCTGTCACCTCCTTACCATATTATCGCAATTGGCAATGCCTCCGTACTAAAGAGCAGGTTGGAATTAAAAGACGGGCTTGTAGACATTTTAAGCGAATTCGGCATTTCGGTCGAGATACAGGAAAAGGATGAGGTTGCGATACCGGCTTTTACAGGAGGTCTATTCTTTGATTATGCAAAACCAGTTAAAGAGAATTAACTATATTCAGTAAACCATTCCTGCTTAAAATAAAAAGGTTTATTAATGAAACACGATAACCTTGAGGGGGTATTTTAAATGATTAAATTCAATGCAAACCTGGCGCCGGTTGCTGAACTTATATTAATTTTCGCCGTTATAGTCGGCTTGGCCGGAACCCCTCAAGGTGCTTGGGCCGCCGGACAAAGTCAGCTTACCGTCAATGCAGGGGCAGTGGCAACGGGCGAGCAGTTGACCGAATTGAAGAAGCGGCTGTGGGAGGCCCAAGACTACCAGGAAATAAGAAATATTATAGACACTTTTAATTCCATGCCGGGGACGGACGCTGACGCGGCGCAAGTTTTGCTGGACTACCTGAGGGATAACTTTAGGATGGACGCAGGAAACATCGAAGGCGCCTTGGTGAAGTTGCTGACAGAGGAGCAGGTTAGCCAACTGGCTAAAGAAGTCGGGACCTATAACGGAGCTAACGCTTATCGATATCTGGTTTCGGTTCTGGCTGTCCGTATCAATAGTCCAGACGATTTGACCAGCGCCATGCTTTCTCTGCAAGAAGGGTATTTTTCTGGGAAATACCAGCAATTCATTGTACAGACCTGGCCAAGAATTTTTAACAATACAACAGAAGCCGGGCAGTGGCTGGACGAGTTTTATCCCAAACTAGCCAATCAGGTGGACCGGGAGAGCCTTGTTTATGCCGTTGGTGTTGCTGCCCAGAAGCAGCTTAGTGAGGCCGGCCGTTTGGCAGCGATTGGCTGGCTGTGGCGTGTTCAGGAAAAGGAGCCGGACCCGGTTTACCGCTGCAACCAGCTTTTAACCCTTTATAAACTGGGAGAAACAAAAGCGTTAGCGATGATAGATAACCTCTATTCAGGTCTTACTTCCCCCCAGGCAAGAGCTGGCTTGATCAATAGAATTGTCGGTATCGCCCGCTCGCAGCTAAAAGAAGCTGATACGGACGATTTGATCGACTGGTTGTGGAAAGCAGCCGAAACGGATGCATCGCCATATTGCCGTCAGGAGTGCCTTGCCGCTCTTTATACGGATTTGGGCGAGGAAAAGGCATTGGAACAATTCGTACGGGATACGGACCAAAACGGGGCGGCTACCCTTGCTAATGAAGAGCAGGTCTTTCAGTTGGGCGGTGCGGGTTGGCAATTATTGAGAGACGTTGCTCAAAAATACCCGCAAAGCTACCTGGGCCGGGGGATCAAGATGTACGAAGAAGTGCGGGGGGAACCTTATTTTGAAATAGACCGTGCAGAAGAACAGTTTAACTATGTCTGGGTGCCTCCTTACGGGGACGAGCAGTATGAGCCGGACCTGGAAATCCCAGGCTGGGAAAAATTCTTGACTGAACTTTCCCGTCATCCGGCTGCGGATGACGCCGCTTACCGCCTGGCCCGCTGTTACGAAATCAAGGGGCGTTTTGCCGATGCAGTCAAAACGATGCAGAAGGCGCGCTTTTCAACTGACGGGGACATGCGTTACGCGTCAGATGGCAGGTTGGTTTACATCCTGGATGTGAGAATGACATACGACCAGCTAAAAGCGCTATCTTTGGAAAACCTGGAACCGCCTCTCAATGCGTTTGTCAATTATTCCCTGGCTGTGAAGGAAATCCGCCGGGATAATTATGGACAGGCCGCTTTAAGGCTGGAGGAATTTTTAAAACAGGAGGAAGATATGACGGCCAGTCGGCATATCTTACCGTTTTACCAGCTCAACAACGATGAGCAATACGATTTCTGCGGTTCAGTCGAAAAGCAGTTGGACGTGGTAAAGGAGATTGCCGGTTTGCAATTACAGTGGGAAAAATCCAAAGACCCGGAGGATTTATACAATCTGGCGGCGGCCATCTTTCATAAAGAGATGCTTTACTATAACCACTTATGGGCCGGGCAGCGGCAGTATTACAACTGGTTGGGGAATATCAACGCCACCAGCCACGGACATGCGCCTGCGGAAATGGCTGCTTTTATCCGGGAGTTGAGCAACTACAACCACAGCCTGCCGTATTTTCAAGAGGTCTACCAGGCTCCGTCCTCTGCGTCGGAGCTGAAGGCCAGGGCGCTTTACTCCGCCGGCCTTTGTTATATCGGTCTGGACGAGTGGGGAGAGGACGCCTCGTTCGCTTTTAACTTATCGGAGATTCAGGAAAAAGTCATTTCTGCCTATCAGCGATTTGTCAAAGAGTACCCAAATAGCTCCATGGCCGATGATGCGTTGCTGGCGCTTGGCGCTTACACCGGTGACGCCGCTTACCTGCAAAGGATATTGGATGAGTACCCGGAAAGCGACATAATGGGAAAAGCAAAAAACCTAATGAAAGATATGGAATCGCCGTATTATAGGCCTGTTAACCAGTATGGATGGTCGGTGCCTTTTAAGATCGCCTCGCTGGATGACGATAGTGTCCCGCAAGAAATAAAAGCATGGGCGGCCGCCAACATCCTGCAGCCTTTTACCGGCTCAAAAACTCTGGGAGAATGGAGCTATTTACTCATCACCGCGGGGGAAAAGCCAACGGCCGGCTACAGTGTGGGGATCATCAGCATCTCCGGCAGTTCGGACAAATTGAAGGTTTATTACTGGGTTGACGGTCCGGAGCCCGGTCAGGTGGCGGCGCAGGCGAACACCTACCCGTATGTATTAATCCGTATCCTGGCCAATAGGGCGACAGTGGAGTTTGTGGAGGGAAATCCGTGGAGCAATCAATAAGAGAAAAGGTAAATAATATTTGAAGGAGATAGTGCCGGAGCATAAGGCTAATGAGCTGGAAAAAACTTTAAGTGTACCGGCCTATCTTGAAGCAGGCTACACTATGATTACGGTAAGCTTTATTGTTGAGGAATTAGGAGGCGAAATTGAACTGGTTAACGGAGCTGTAGTTATTACAAAATAAACCTACTACCCATTTTTTCCCCATCGAAGATAACAGGATATAGGTTAAATATATAAGGGACATTAACCGGGAAGAATGCAGTCTGATCTTTGAGTGTATGGAACGGGACAAAAATTATAGACGGAACGGAAAGAGTAAAAACCGCTTGTAAGATAATAAGACGTATTTGAAGGCTGAAATTTCGCAATTTTGAGTCTATGACATTTGCTGTGCAAAAACTAGAGGAAAGAGCATCTATCAATTTGAGGTTGTGTATAAGTTATAATCAGGCCAAACATAAATATCAGAGATGAGGTGTGATCAATGAAAAGGTTATTGTTGGCTCTATACGGTCTAGTTTTGCTCCTGCTCCTGATTGCTGCAAGCGGCTGTTCCAACCAGGATAAAGCATCTCAAACACCGGGTGTGATCACCGCCAAGTTTGCCACATATGAAGAGGTCACGGTAAACGCAACTCCGGCTATAAAACCTTACAAGGTTGACCGTGACCTGGGCAATATCACGAACAAGGACATGTTTCGCCTTTCCCCGGCAGCCACAAACCTTCTGATCGAAAACGGCTTTGTGGTGGTTCCCAATACATACGAAAAAGAATTTTTTTCACTCTACGAAAGAAACCGCTATGAGCCGGTGCCGTTGTTTATCACCACCGATTCCGTGCTCCATAACTACCATTTATTCTTCGATCACCTGCTGAGAGTTGTTGAAACCGAAAAACTCGCGCCGCAACTGCAGGAACTGAATAAAGCTATGTTATCTCAATCCCAAAAGCAGTGCAAAGACCTTAAGGGTACTGACTGGGAGAACGCCGCCAGGAGAACTGCCGGCTTTTTTGCCGTAGCCGGGAAACTTTTAGACCCTGGCGCGCCAGTCCCGCTTGAAGTAAAGAGTGAAGTGGAAAACGAGCTGGCCTTGATTGAAAACCACCAGGGCATCGCAGTCTCACCGTTGATGAACATAGGCGGGAGTAGTGATTCCGGCGACCTCCAGCAGGAGGATTACTCGCAATACATACCAAGGGGACATTACGAGAGGACCGATTTGCTAAAAGCCTATTTTAAGTCCATGATGTGGTACGGTAGAATGACCTTTCGTGTAAATAACGAAGATGAAACAAAGTCGGCTGTCTTAATCGCCCTGGCCCTAAACCAGGGGGAAAACAGGCAGATGTGGGACAGGATCTATGCGACCACCAACTTTTTTGTAGGCAAAAGTGACGATGTTTCTTATGAACAATTTAAAGAACTGATTGATAATATATACGGCGCGGACGCTGGTCTGCAGACGGTGGTTGCCGGCCCTGAGAAATGGGACGCATTTTTAGAGGCGGCCAGGGAGCTGGAGCCGCCGTCCATAAACTCCATGCCCGTTATTGACGTAACATCGCCGTCTGAACGGGAAAAAGAGAGCAAGGGCTTTCGTTTTATGGGACAGAGGTTTACCCTCGACGCTTCTGTTTTCCAGAGGTTGCTTTACCCGGAAGTCATGGTAAACAGCCAGGGTGAAATGAGGGTGCTGCCTAAGGGGCTGGACATCCCCGCCGCCATGGGCTCAGAGGAAGCTTATGATATTTTACAAGCAACAGGGGCGACAGATTACCGGAACTACCCGGAAAACATGGCCAAAATGAAAGCATATATCGCCGGCTTAAGCAAAGAGACCTGGAACCAAAACCTCTATTGGAACTGGCTGTATACGCTTATGCCTCTGACCTGGGAAAAACCCGCGGGGTATCCCTCCTTCATGCGCAATTCGGCCTGGGAAAGAAAAGACCTCAATACCTATCTGGGTAGCTGGGCGGAGTTAAAGCATGACACCATTCTTTATGCCAAGCCGGTTTACGCTGAGGCTGGAGGCGGTGGAGAGATTATTGATGACCGCGGTTATGTCGAACCCAACCCTGATGTGTACGCCCGCCTGGCCTCGCTGGTGAAAATGAATTCTAGCGGACTGAAGGCACGCGGGCTCTTAAATGAGCGGGATCAGGAGAGCCTGGCCAGGATGGAGACACTGGTACTGGCCTTAAAAACTATTTCAGAAAAGGAATTGTCCAATACTCCTTTGACCGATGAGGAATATGACTTGATCCGCTCTTATGGCGGTCAATTGGAGCACTTCTGGCTGGAAGCCCTGCGGGATGAGGGCATCGACCACCGCTCCGCGATTTTTGACCGGCCGGCCGCCCTGGTGGCGGACGTGGCCACAAATCCCGGCGGCGGACAGGTGTTGGAAGAAGCGACAGGCAACGTATTCGAGATTTATGCTGTTGTTCCGGTGGATGGTAAATTAAGGATTGCCATAGGCGGCGTATATTCTTATTATGAATTCCCCTGGCCGCTGAACGATCGCTTGACCGATTCCAGGTGGCATAGAATGCTCAATGACGGCCAGGTCCCCCAGCTGCCCGGCTGGACTGAAACTTTTATTGCTCAATGAGATGAAGAGATTTTTGATAATCACCATAATAATTGTGCTTGGCTGCCTGGGTTACTTAGTCAAAAATGATTTGCTGCCGGGAGCCTGGGGTAGTGACTCACCTGAAGAAAAATTCACGGCTTTCAGAGAAAAGAAAATGAAGCTTCCGTCCAGGACGGAGCCGGCCTGCCTGGTGGCTGTAGGGGATATAATGCTCTCCCGGGGCGTGGCTGGAGAAATTAGGGAACACGGGGATGATCCGCGCCACCCCTTTTTAAAAATCGAAAAATACCTGAAAAGCGGCGACATAGTTTTCGGCAACCTGGAGAACCCGATCACGCCGGGCAGGGAGATCCTGATGCCGGAGATGACCCTGCGCGCCGAGCTTGGTGTGGAAATCGCTTTGAAAGACGCCGGTTTCACTGTCCTCTCCCTGGCCAACAACCATTTGCCGGATTTTGGCTCCCAGGGTGTGCTTGATACTATGGATTATCTGGACAGTACGGGTATCGGGCATGCCGGCGCCGGGAAAACGGAAGGGGAAGCCTTTGCCGCGGAGTTTATTGAAGTAAAGGGGCTAAAGCTGGCCTTCCTTGCGTTTACCGACCCGGCCTTTGTCCCGGATTCCTACCTGGCCCGGGAAGAGCACACCGGGGTTGCCTTTTTCGACCAGGAGAAGATGAGGGCGGCTGTGCATGATGCCGGAGAAAAGGCGGATTTTGTGGTGGTGTCTATGCACGCCGGTACGGAATACGAGACCGGGCCGGACCTTGCGCAAAAAAGGTTTGCCCGCCTGGCGGTTGACGCAGGGGCGGATCTCGTCCTGGGGCATCACCCCCATGTGGTACAGAAGATAGAGAAATACAAAGGAAAATACATCTTTTACAGCCTGGGCAATTTCGTCTTCGATCAAAAATGGTCTCGTGCTACCCGTGTTGGTCTGGCGGCGAAAATATTCATCACCCCCGAAGGTGTGGAAAAGTTTGAATTACTGCCCGTATACATCAACGACCAGGACCAGCCGCAGGTTTTGGCAGGTGAAGAGGCTGAACTGGCCTTGCAAAATACAGGACTAAGACTGGAAGCAGCAACTATCCCGGCCTGGGATCAGGAAGGCATGGTTTTCAGGGAAGCCAAGAGGTACGTATTCTATGCCCGGAAACCTTTGTTGGAGTCCAGGCTGGAAAAGTGCCGGCGTTTTGACCTGGATCAGGACGGCGACTGTGAGGACTATACTTTGCAGGACGGCAAACTAAGGGTCTCAACCGGCGCCCAAACAATCTGGGAGTCGCAGGACGACTGGTGGGTAGATGATTTTTTCCTCGGTGACGCTGATAATGACGGTGTTTTTGATTTAAATCTGCTGGTCTGGAAGTCTGGCAGTTTCGGCCGGCACAAGCCCTTCTGGATTACCAGAGATGACATGAGTGTCAAGAACCATCTTTTTATCTTTAAACGGGTCGAAGGTTGTTTTAAAGCGGTATGGCAGTCATCCAACCTGGACCGGCCCAATTATGAAGCGGCTCTTGCCGATCTTGACGGTGACGGCAAAAATGAGCTGCTTGTCACCGAAGGAGACTATGCCGATCCTGAGAAGAGGGAAGCCGGCATCTGGAAATGGAACGGCTGGGGGTTCAGCAAGATTGCTTATGGCGAACCGCAAGATTTTTAATTGCTATTGAAAGGATGTGGTGAAATGATGTCGTTATACTTAATCATTTTATTTGCAGTCGCAATCGGCTTGTTTTATCTTGCATACAGGCTATTAAAAGCAGAAAAAGATGTGGCTTTAGAGATATTAAGGTATATTTTTGTCGTTATTTTATCATATCTTGCAGTTTGCGCTATTATTGCCGCCCTGGGGTACGTTATACCTACTAGTAGGGGGCTGGCAAACTTCTTCTAATATTTCCTAAGAAAAGTACTGGTTATGGTTTCATGCCGCTGTCATCATCAGGTCTTTTGCTAATGGCCTATGAAAGCGGAAAACGAGCAGATCGGAGAAGTTTAATTGCGCAAATAGGTAAGGGGGTAAAAACCATGGTGGGATTTCAAAAATATGGCACACTGGGGATTTTTCTGGTTGGAATTATATGTTCTATATCCTTGGCTGGTTGCGGGACGGTACAAAGCGCAAAAGGCCTTACTGGAAGCGCGCAGGTTGCGTTAAATCCAACAGAAAACATATAATTCCCCGGGCAGCTGGCTGTGATCAAGCAGGGAGACCTGTGGGTGCTGGAGAGCGGGCAGGAGCCGCTGCGCTTGACCGGCGACGGCTGCAACAGTTCTCCCGCCTGGTCCCCGGACGGGAAATGGCTGCTCTTTTACAAATTTATCATTATCGCCGTTATTATTAATAGTATTAAAATGGATTCTTAAAAAGAATATTGTCAACAAGATTGAAGCAATGGATAGTGAGCTTAAAGAAATTAGAAGGTTAATTGGAAGAGAAAAATCAATAAAGCTGTATATTAAGGAGGGAAGGGATTGCTGGAAGAGCTCAACAGGCGGCTGATGGATGTGAAAGAGAAAATGAGAATAAAACAGAAACTTTTGGCTGCTCATAATGATATAGAGCAAAAGCTTTATGCGGAAAAATCAAGACTGGATGAGCTTGCGAATAGCTTGCAGAAAGAAGGCAAGGATGTAACAAATCTGGAGGGATTAAGTCTTACCGGCCTTTTCTTTGGCATATTGGGGAGCAAAGAAGAACAGCTGGAAAAAGAACGGCAGGAATATCTTGCATCTAGGCTGAGGTTTGATCAATGTAAAGATTCGATTTCGGTTTTGGAGGAACAGTTTGCAAATATTAATCAAAGAATTAGTCAGTTGAAAGATTTAGATATGCAATATGAGGCTGTATTTAGAGAGAAAGAAAATTTTGTCTTAAATGAATGTAGTGCCGCTTCTCAAAAAATCCTGCATTTTTCCGAGGAAATCGCTGATATTCAATCTAATATGAGAGAGTTAAAGGAAGCGATAAATGCCGGGGATGCGGTTTTAGAAGAAGTAAACGGAGTAATTGGCTCCTTGAGAAGCGCACAAGGCTGGGGAACCTGGGATCTACTGGGCGGAGGGCTTATCTCAACTGCTATAAAACATTCAAGAGTTAATGATGCCAGAGATTCAGTACATAGAGTGCAACAAAAGTTAATGATATTTTCAAGAGAGCTGAAAGATGTGGAGCCATATTTAAAATTAGGAGTGGCTATTGATATTGGGGGATTTGCAACTTTTGCGGATTATTTTTTCGACGGACTCATAGCAGATTGGATTGTTCAGTCCAGGATAAAAAGTTCGCTGGCAAATGCAGTTTTACAGAGAGATAAGGTGGATAACATTTTGGAAATTCTAAAACATACGCTGGCAAAAAGCGAACAAGAGCTGGAACGGCTGGGGGTTCAGCAAAGTGTTCCAGGGGGACGGTTCTCTTGACACATTTTTTTAAGCAATGAGATGGGTTAACTAAAGAAAGGTGGTTGTGTTTATGAGACGTATACTTGTGATAATGATAATCGCTTGTGCTGTTCTGCTAGGCGCATGCAGCGATAAAGCCAGCCAGGATGTGATGTACAGTAATGATAAATATGGTTTTTCTATGAACCTGCCGGGTGACTTCGCAGCTAAAGTCGATGTCCGGGAAAGCGGAAACTGCATTTACTTTGTTGACAAAGAGGTGCAAGCGGTACATCCGGAGCATCCTTTTGGTGTGGTTGGAAGAATCGAGGCCTATGACAAAAGAGAATTCTCCATGGAGAACTTGCAGGAGCTGGAAGGCATGTACGGCTTCAGGTTCTTGGGTGAATCCGGAAGCTATTATTTTGGCTGGGCACATGCCACGGATGTCCAGTTACCAGCGGAAGCCTCCGAAAAAACAATAGAAGATTACAGGGCACTGGAAAAAGAATTCAATACTATTATCGAAAGTTTTAGATTAAGTGAAGCCAGTGACGGGGAACAAATTACAGGACCAGTTGAACAGACAGATATGCAAAATGGGATTGACGAATACTCATTGATAATGGACGAACAAGCCATATCCCTGAAAAGCTGGGATTACGATGTGGATTTAAGCGCAATCCTTGGCGAACCTGTTTCAGAAACAATCGAAGTATTGGGAAGCACGGCTGACACATACTCAGGCTCTCACAGAAAAACACTTAAATACGAAGGCCTCACAGTCCAGCTGTCTTCACCCAAAGATAACGGAAAAGAGTTCTGGATTGTGAGCATGTTTTTGACAAACGAAAGGCTTCAGACACCCGGGGGAATAACAGTCGGGTCTACACTTGCAGATTTGAAAGGGGCTTACAAAGACCTGGAAATAGTACCGGACGGGAGAACTGATATAGACAACTGCGCATACAGCCTCGACCGGGAACGGTATGAATATATGGTGTTTGAGGTTGAAGAGGGTGTTGTCAAGGAGATCAAACTTTATGTGGAGTTGCCGTAAGAAACGTGTCAAGAGAACCGTCCCTCTGGCACAGCCGTATCAAGAGCAATGTCTTTCTGTAATATCCTGGAAAACATGACGCATTCTATGGTATGATTATCTAAGTAAAATTTTTACGGAGGTGTTTGTTTTGAAAAGAAAGATTTTATTGTATGTAGTTCTGGCTTTAGTCTTATGTTTTAGTGTGGTTTTTGCTACCAATGCAGAACAGCCCACTGCAAAAGACCTGATTTTACTCAGCATTAAAAACTTCGATTTAGGTGTTAACAAAGGTTTTTATGAAAAGAGCCAGGATGTAACTAATGTTAAGATTACTGAGTTTGACGGGAGTCTCACAAAGGATTTGGGCCAGGTTAAAGGCGCTTCGAGTGACCTTGTGTCACAACTGGACGCATCTAATAATGTTATTAAGATCAGCTATACCACGGATATTTCAGGTAATACACACAGCGGTAATATTTATTTGAAAGATGATAAGGTCATCTTAACTAAAGATATCTTTTTCTTGCTCAAGGAGCTCGGTCTTGATGTATTTAAGGATAACCCTGACTTATTGGAACAAAGCCATGAATATTATTATTTATCAGATGAACAACTAAAGAGCATC
>JAQVOH010000007.1:1252-61701 GCA_028702695.1 Desulfotomaculaceae bacterium | reverse complement strand
TTCTCGTGCTTCATTTCCCCCTTGCTGCCTTCATTCCTGGTACTCAACTCTTTCCAGGCAGAGCCCCCTCGCGGGAGCGGTGGGGCCACCCCTGAGGCTATCCTGACTGAACAGGATAGCCTCCACCTCTGCCGGGGGGATTTTGCCCTTGCCTACCCGGATTAGAGTCCCGGCAATCATCCGCGCCATGTGATAGAGGAAGCCTTCCCCCCGCAGGTCGATGTAAATATGGTCGCCTACGCGGTTTACCCGGCTTTCGAGGATGGTGCGGACGGTGCTTTTGACTGGCGTGCCAAGAGCCCTGAAGGCGCTGAAGTCGTGCCGTCCGAGCAGGCATTTAGCCCCCTCCCGCATCGCCCCTTCATCCAACGGGTAGGGTATGTGATAGCTGTACAGGCGGAGGAAGGGGGATGGGATTTTACCGTTGTAGATGGTGTAGCGATAGGACTTGGCTACGGCTGAAAAGCGGGCGTGAAAGGAGGGGTCGACCTCTACCGATTCCAGGGCCACAATATCCTCCGGCAGCAGGCTTTTCAGGGCGTAGGCTACCCGTTCCGCCCCTATCGTCCAGGAACCGGCATCAAAATTGACCACCTGGCCCCGGGCGTGCACGCCGGTGTCGGTGCGCCCGGCCCCGATGACCCGGATCTCTCTCTTAGCCAGCCGGGACAGCCTGTCCTCCACTACCCCCTGGATGGTCTGATACGGGGTGCCGCGTTGCTCCTGGAAACCGAAATAGTTAGTGCCGTCGTAGGCCAGGGTAACCTTGATGTTGCGCATAGGTAGCTATCCTTTCAGGAAGCAGGAGAACGGTTCTCTTGCTTCCTTTTACTATGACCTGCAAGCTCAGCCAACTGTCACTAGCCGCCCTGGGATGCGTGGCCCTCAAGACTTTCACGCTATAAGACCTATGAGTCAGGAGGAACCGTCCCCTTGTTTCTCACCTTAACACAAGCGTGCCTGCCAGGGCTGCCAGGCATACCGCCACTGAGACGTAGTCAGCGGGGCCGAAGCGAAGGCTTCTGATCCTGGTGCGATTCGCGCCGCCACGGTAGCAGCGGGCTTCCATAGCTATCGCCAGGTCATCGGCCCGCCGCATGGCCCCCGCAAAAAGAGGGACTAGCAAAGGGATCATGTTTTTAATCCAGCCGGCCGGGCCTCCTGCCAGACCGGCCCCGCGCGAGCGCTGGGCTTTGACCAGTATATCAGCTTCCTGCATCAGGGTTGGAATGAAACTAAGGGCAATGGTCATCATCATGGACAACTCGTGTGCCGGGACGCCCACGCGGGTGAGGGGCGCCAGCAGGCTTTCCAGCCCGGCGGTCAGGCTGACCGGGGTGGTGGTTTGAGTCAGCAGGGATGCCAGAAATATCAATAGGCCCAGGCGCAGGAACAGCTGGCTGCCGGCCTCCAACCCCTCCCAGGATATGTGTAGTGGGCCCAGCTCAAGCAGGACCTCTCCCGGAGTCAGCAGCAATTGCAGCAGAAAGGTGACGGTCAGAATCAACCAGAGTGGCCGCAACCCTCTTATGATAAGCCGGGGAGAAAAACCCGACAATGCGATGGCTGCAATGGTAATCAGCACTGCCGGAACGAAGCCTGCCCAACCCAAGGCGACCAGAACAGCGACGCCAACGACCAGTACGCACACCACCTTGGTCCTGGGATCAAGCCGGTGTAGAAGAGATTCACCCGGTATGTATTGTCCCATAGTGAGGCTGCTAAACATAACAATCTGCCCCCCCAATATTGGGATGGTTCTCTGTCTCACTAGCGGGAAGCACGAGAACCGTCCCCCTGCTTCCCCGTTTCTGGTAGTATTTTAGCGATTTCTGCTTCAGCTTCACTGTTTGACAGGATGTCGGTTCTTACTGGTTTACCGGCGGCCTGCAACCGGGTCATGATTGCGGCAGGGATGGGGATGTCAAGTCCCATCTCACGCAATTCTTCGGCCCTGCTGAAAACCTCCCGGGGTGTACCTACCATAGACAAGCGGCCACGGTTCAGGACGGCCACCCGCCCTGCCAGGAGCCCCACCTCTTCCATGCTGTGGGTTACGAGGATAATGGTAACTCCCCACTCGCGGCGCACGTTTTCCAAACGGTCTAAGAGCTGCCGCCTGCCCTGCGGGTCCAGGCCGGCAGTGGGCTCATCCAGAGCCAGCACTTCCGGGCGTAGAGCGAGCACGCCTGCTATAGCTGCTCTTCTTTTCATACCGCCGCTTAGGCGGTAGGGGGAGAGCTGCCCCACCTGAAGGGGGTCAAGGCCGGCTAACCGTAAGGCTTCTTCGACCCGTTCTTTAACTTCATCCTTGCCCAGTCCCATATTTCTAGGCCCGAAGGCCACATCATCAAAGACCGTCTCCTCAAAGAACTGCTGCTCTGGCCGCTGGAAGACCAAGCCTACTTTGCGCCAGAGTGTACGGCTTACCTGCTTATCCGAAACATCCAGCCCACACACCACTAGCTTGCCCCGCGTGGGTTTGAGCAGGCCGTTGAAATGCTGGACGAGAGTGGATTTGCCGGAGCCGGTGGCGCCAACCACCGCGAGAAACTCGCCTTTATATATCTCAAGGGATACGTTATCCAGGGAGGTAACCTGAAAGGGTGTCCCCGGCGCGTAGATGTGGGTGAGGTTTTCGACCTTGATCACAGAAGGAAGCAGGGGGACGGTTCTTGTGCTTCCTTTCGGGAAGCACGAGAACCGTCCCCCTGCTTCCTCGTATCCAATTTGTTTATCCAGGACGGCTTTTACTAGGTCGTCGGGGGTCAGGCTTGCTCCGGGTATTAAAAAACCCCGCCTTTTCAGGCCGCGGGCAATTTGGGTAGGAGCGGGCAGTTCCAGCCCTAACTCTTCCAATATTTTATCCTGGGAGAACACTTCGGCTGGCGTACCCATGAGGACGGTCTTGCCTGCAGCGAGGACCAGGACCCGGTCGGCCCGGGCTGCCTCTTCCATAAAGTGGGTTACCAGGACCACCGTTATCCCAAAGCTACGGTTAAGCCGCTCCAGGGTATTCAACAACTCCCTGCGGCCAGCGGGGTCGAGCATGGCCGTGGGCTCGTCCAGGACCAGGCAGGTTGGCTGCATCGCCAGTACGCCGGCGATGGCCAACCGCTGTTTTTGGCCACCGGACAGAAGATGGGGAGCATGCAGCCGGAATCCGGTCAGCCCGGTCTGTTCCAACGCCTCCGCCACCCGGGCGCGTACTTGTGCAGGGAGCAACCCCAGGTTTTCCGCGCCAAACGCAACGTCTTCCTCCACCAGTGAACTTATAATCTGGTTGTCCGGATTTTGAAAAACCATGCCCACCCTGCGGCGAATTTCCCATATGTGCTCCGGCTGGTTGGTATCCAGGCCGTCGACCAGGACTTTGCCCGATGAGGGGAGCAGAAGGGCGTTAAAATGCCTGGCCAGAGTGGATTTGCCCGAGCCGTTCGGGCCAACCACGGCCAGGTATTCTCCTTTTTTGATGGTGAGGTCCACCCCGGACAGAGCCCGGCACTCGCCGGGCTTAGCACGATAGTATATATGTGTGAGACCGGTTACTTCGATAAAGCAATCGTGCGTTGTGGGATTTGAAACATGGGAAACCGAATTATGCCGCACGGAACCGTTGCCCTCTGTAACAAAGCCTGTTACCAGCGTCTCATCTCTCACGTCTATCACCCCATCAAAACAAGAAACAATCGCTAACTGTTAGCGCACATATGAGTCAAGAAACCGTCCCCTGACTCACTGCTGACTCAATAACTTAATAACTTAGGTACCTGGTACCTAAGTTATTGTTGATGAGCCTGCATTACCAATGGGTCAAAGAGTGCGAATTAAAATTCGCACCCACGTCCCACATCTTACTAGACCAGTTCCAGGATAACCATTTCGGCGGCGTCGCCTCGGCGGTAGCCCACTCTTATAATACGGGTGTAGCCGCCCGGACGGTCGGCGTACTTGGGCGCGATGGTATCGAAAAGCTTCTTGACCACGGCTTCTTCGTATATATAGGCAAGCGCCTGACGCCTGGCCGCCAGGTCACCCTGCTTGGCCGTTGTTAACATTTTTTCGGCGATGCTCTTTACTTGCTTGGCCCTGGTCTCAGTGGTGTTAATCCGTTCGTCCCGAAAAAGTGATGTAACCAGATTGCGCAGCATCGCCTTCCGGTGGCCGGTATTGACACCTAGTTTCTTGTAGCTCACTGTTAATGTCCCTCCTTACTCCTCATCCTTCCTGAGTGAAAGGCCGAGTTCATCCAGTTTATGGACGACTTCCTCCAGCGACTTTTTTCCAAGATTTCTGACTTTCATCATGTCATCTTCGTTGCGCTGGATTAATTCTTCAACCGAGTTGATACCGGCCCGCTTCAAGCAGTTGTAAGATCTGACCGAGAGGTCGAGCTCTTCAATGGTCATTTCCATGATCTTATCCTTCTGCTCTTCTTCCTTCTCTACCATAATCTCGACGTCGTTCAAGCTTTCCGTGAGACCAATAAAGAGGCGCAGGTGATCATTGAGGATCTTGGCCGACCAGCTGGTGGCCTCATCCGGCCGGATACTGCCGTCAGTCCAAACCTCTAAAGTCAGCTTGTCGTAGTCGGTAATCTGCCCTACACGGGTGTTCTCCACGGTGTAGTTAGCCTTTTGCACGGGTGTGAAGGTGGAGTCCATAGGAATAACGCCGATAATATGGTCACCTTTTTTATTGCGCTCGGCGGTAACGTAGCCTCTGCCCCGCGCGACCGTTATCTCCATGAAAAGTCTGCCCTTGCTGGACAGAGTGGCAATGGTTAGACCAGGGTTTAAGATTTCCACATCAGCGTCATGGATTATATCGCCAGCCTTAACTGTGCCCTCACCGGTGGCCTCCACCCGCAGGATTTTTTCGTCATCCCCGTAGAGCTTCAAACGCAAGCTCTTCAGATTAAGGATAATGTCGGTGACGTCTTCGACAACCCCCGGTATAGTCGCAAACTCGTGCAGCACGCTCTCGATTTTGACCGATGTGGCGGCAGCGCCGGGCAGGGAGGAAAGCAGGATACGGCGCAGTGAATTGCCCAGGGTGATGCCGTAACCCCTTTCCAACGGCTCTACTATAAACCTGCCGTAGGTGTTGTCGTCACTCATTTCAACAATCTCAATTCTGGGTTTTTCGATTTCGAGCATTTAATGGGATCCTCCTTTGGCCGGAACAATGGGGCACTTGGCGTTTCGCGTCACATGAACCAAATGCTTACCTGGAGTACAGCTCCACGATCAGGTGTTCTTGTACGGGAGCATCAATCTGATCCCGCGCCGGAAGGGCCACAATACGACCGATGGCCGGGTCGGCATCATATTCGAGCCAAGCCGGGGAAGTATGGTCGGCAGCCCTCTCCATAAGTTCTTTAACCCTGGGTGATTCCTTGCTTTTTTCCCGTACGGCAATTACATCGCCGACCTTGACCAGAAAGGAGGGTATGTTGACTTTTCTGCCGTTGACGGTAAAGTGTCCATGCCGTACCAACTGCCTGGCCTCATTACGAGATGCTCCCAGACCCAGGCGGTAGACAATGTTATCTAAACGCCTCTCTAAAAATCTGAGCAGGTTTTCACCGGTAACTCCCTGCTGCCGCTCGGCCTTTTCAAAATAGCGCTTGAACTGGCCTTCCAGAATTCCGTACATGCGGCGTGCTTTTTGTTTTTCTCTCAACTGGAGGCCATACTCGGAAACCTTCTTGCGGCCCTGGCCGTGCTGGCCCGGGGCATAGGCCCGGCGATCTATGGCACACCTTGGAGTGTAGCACCTGTCACCTTTGAGATAGAGTTTCAGGCCTTCCCGACGGCATAGCCGACAGACCGCATCCTTATACCTTGCCAAATATAGTGCACCTCCTTAAACTCTCCGGCGCTTGGGCGGCCGGCAACCATTGTGTGGGATGGGGGTGACATCCTTGATCATGTTTACTTCCAGCCCGGCGGCTTGCAGTGAGCGAATAGCTGCTTCGCGTCCGGCGCCAGGCCCCTTGACCATTACTTCTACTTCCTTCAGCCCATGTTCCATGGCCTCTTTGGCGGACTTTTCAGCCGCTATCTGGGCGGCAAAGGGAGTGCTTTTTCTGGAACCTTTAAAGCCGACTCCACCTGCGCTGGCCCAGGAAAGTGTGTTGCCCCTGACATCGGTAATGGTAATGACGGTATTATTGAAGGTGGATTTAATGTGGACAACTCCGGTCTCTATATTCTTGCGTTCACGTTTTTTAGTCCTGGCTACGCGACGCGCCATTGCAAAACCTCCTCTAACCTATTTTTTTCTGCGGACGCCAACGGTTTTGCGCGGGCCCTTACGGGTCCTGGCGTTGGTTTTGGTCCGTTGGCCGCGCACCGGCATACCGCGGCGATGCCTGAGGCCACGGTAGCAGCCGATTTCAATCAGGCGCTTGATGTTTAAAGCGATTTCACGGCGCAGGTCACCCTCCACCTTGTGGTCCCTCTCAATCGCTTCACGCAGCCTGGTAATTTCCTCTTCGGTAAGGTTCTTGACCCTTGTGTCCGGGTTGACCTTGGTTTCAGCCAGAACCTTTTGTGACGTGGGCTTACCAATGCCATATATATAGGTAAGCGCGATTTCGACCCGCTTTTCCCTCGGCAAGTCTACGCCTGCAATACGTGCCATATATTATTAAACACCTCCTGGTTTACCCTTGTGCCTGTTTATGCTTGGGATTCTCGCAGATAACCATTACTCTGCCCTTCCTGCGAATAATTTTGCATTTTTCGCAGATGGGCTTAACGGACGGCCTGACTTTCACCGTTTAACCCTCCTTTTCAGTCGTTGGACGTCGAATGTCGGAATACGTCACGTCTCATTTCTCACAACTGATTTCAAAAGTTTGATAGTGGGTTCTATATTGCATTTCACACCTATTTTGGATTCTTGTGCCCGTGAGTTTAATCTTGCATTCTCACGTCCCACGTCTCACGTCTTACTTGTATCTGTAGACGATGCGGCCGCGGCTTAAATCATATGGGGAAAGCTCCACCATGACCCTGTCACCGGACAGGATCCTGATGAAATTCATCCTGATCTTACCCGAGACATGGGCTAATACTTTATGACCGTTCTGGAGCTCAACTCGAAACATGGCATTTGGCAACGGCTCAATCACGGTCCCTTCGACCTCAATCATATCCTGTTTTGACATCAGTTATTGGCCCTACCTCCTTGTATTAAAATGAACACTCAAACTTGTTCAATGAGACTCTTTAGTTCCTTCCGGACATCAACATTGGTAATTCTTTTACCGTTTGTCGCCTTGTTAAACACTTCTCCGGCAATCATATCATAAAATTTGAGGTGTTTTACGTTTTTTATTTTGGGATTCTCGACTTTCCGGACTTCTCCGTCAGTCAGCAGGATTCTGGTATCGTTTACGCTGCCGACCACCAGGTAATACCTGCCGCTGTCACGGCCCTGCATTGAACATACAAGGCGCCCGATCTGCACCACATTCTCTGACATGGCCCGAGTTACCTCCGGTTTAAGACGTAGATCGTTTGTCGTTGGTATAAATCTCACGTCCTCGAAAGGATCTGCGGTTCATCATCGGTAATAGCCACGGTATGCTCGAAATGGGCGGAAAGCCTTCTGTCTAACGTAACCACCGTCCAGTCGTTGGAAAGAGTCTGTACTTCGTGAGTGCCCATGTTAATCATTGGTTCAATAGCTAATGTCATTCCCGCTTTCAGCCTGGGTCCCCGGCCAGGTTTGCCGAAGTTCGGCACCTGAGGGTCCTCGTGCGGCTTAGAGCCGATGCCGTGACCCACGAAATCCCGCACCACTGCATAGCCGCGGGGTTCAGCCCAGGTTTGAACGGCGTTGGAAATGTCAGAAAGTCTGTTACCATCTCTTGCTTGAGCGATACCTTTATAAAGACACTCTTCGGTAACCTTCAAGAGGTCTAACGCCTCGCGACTGACGTCTCCGACCGGAAGTGTCACCGCACTGTCGCTAAAATAACCATTTATTTCCGTTCCAATATCGATACTGATAATATCTCCATTTTCCAATTTTCTTAAACCGGGGAAACCGTGTACCACCTCTTCGTTGACCGAAGCGCAGATGGTACCGGGAAACCCGTATAGCCCTTTAAAAGCAGGTTTGGCTCCAGACTTGATGATGAATTCCTCTGCGAGCCGGTCCAGTTCCTGGGTGGTCACCCCTACCTTCACGGCGTTTTCAAGCTCCGCGTGGGTCAGGGCAACGACCCGGCCGGCATCTCGCATGTAGGTTAACTCTCTTTGGGACTTGCAGGTAATCATTATCTCACCTACCTGATAAAACCCTGGTAACTGCGCATCAGCAGGTGGGACTCGACCTGCTTCATAGTATCCAGCGCCACACCAACTACAATCAAGAGCGCGGTGCCGCCGAAGTAAACGTTGGGGATCTTGGTGGCCAGCAGTACAAAACTCGGCAGAATGGCGATCAGGGCCAGGAAGACGGCGCCTGACAGGGTAATCCTGCTCATAATCTTACTGATGTAATCTGCCGTTGGCCGCCCCGGACGCAGGCCTGGAATGAAACCGCCGTATTTCTTAATGTTGTCGGCCACATCCACCGGGTTCATAATAACTGCAGTGTAAAAATAGGTAAAGCCAATAATTAAAAGCGCGTAAACGATGGTATGCATTGTCGTTCCCCAACCAAACCACTGAACGTAAAAGGCCGCAGGCGCACTGCTGGCAAACCATTGAGCCAGGGACTCAGGGAACATCAGCAAAGATGACGCGAAAATAATAGGGATCACGCCGGCCTGATTGACCTTGAGCGGCAGGTGTGTAGTTTGCCCGCCGTAAACGCGGCGGCCTACCACCCTTTTAGCGTACTGCACCGGTATACGGCGCTGGCCTTCCTGGATGGCTACCACCCCCGCGATAACCAGGCCGCCGATAACGACCAGTCCGATAACGCTCAGGATGCTAATGGTACCCGCGTTGAGATATTCAACCATTCTAACTAGGCCCTGCGGTACGCGTGACACGATTCCAGCGAAAATCAACAGCGAGATACCGTTGCCGATGCCCTTTTCGGTAATCTGCTCGCCGATCCACATCAGCAGGGCGGTCCCGGCGGTGATGGTAATTGCAGTGGTAAGAAGAGTAACAACGCCCGGGTTAATAAGCGATCCTTTTACACCGATTACCATGCCAAGTCCCTGGACAAAAGCCAGGACCACGGTAAGGTAGCGGGTATACTGGGTGATTTTCTTGGTGCCCTCGTTACCCTCTTTTTTGAGTCGTTCCAGGTGCGGCACAACCACTGTCAAGAGCTGCATAATAATGGAGGCGTTGATATAAGGCGTAATACCCATTGCAAAGATCGCGAAATTCTTCAGGGCGCCGCCGGATATAACATCAAAGAAACCGAAAATCATCCCGCTGTTAACCAATTCGGCAAATTTGTCGGGGTTCACCCCTGGAATGGGGATGTGCGCGCCCAGCCTGAAAACGAAGATCATTGCCAGTGTAAACAGGAGCTTTGTCCGCAGTTCTGAAACTCTGATCGAGCTCCGTAAACTTTCCAGCAATTAAATCACCTCTGCTTTGCCGCCGGCCGCCGTTATTTTTTCCTCGGCCGACTTGCTGAAAGCCTGTACCTGGACAGTCAAAGCTTTGTCTATGCTGCCCTGACCCAGTATCTTGACACCATCGCCCGCTTTTTTGATAATACGGGCTGCCAGCAATATTTCGGGAGTTACGGTCGTTCCTTCTTCAAAACAGTTTAGTTGCTCTACATTGATAGCGATAATTTCTTTGGAAAACGGGTTATAAAACCCGCGCTTGGGCATACGCCGCTGTAACGGCATTTGACCACCTTCGAAGCCGGGGCGAACGCCCCCGCCGGAACGCGAATTTTGTCCATTATGTCCGCGGCCGGCCGTCTTGCCAAGACCAGAGCCGATGCCCTGACCTTTTCGGGTCGGTTTTGTCCTGGCGCCTGGCGCCGGGCTTAATTCATGTAGTTTCATTGGTTCCACCTCCTCAGGCTTCCTCCACCTTTAGCAGATGAGTTACTTTATTAATCATACCCCGTACCTGCGGGGTGTCTTCCATGACTACCGAGTGGTTCGTCTTGGTCAGCCCCATAGTACGCACGGTGACCTTTTGGTCTTCCGGGCGTCCGATCAGGCTCCGGACCAAGGTAATCTTCAGCTTGGCCACGTTCTTCCCTCCTAATCCTAGCCCAGTAGTTCTTCTACTGTTTTTCCCCTGAGGCTGGCTACCTGCTCAGGGGTCTTAAGGCTTTTCAGTGCCTCCATGGTCGCGTTGACCACGTTGTTGGCGTTGTTGGAACCCAGTGACTTCGTCAGGATGTCCCGCACCCCGGCTAGTTCCAGGATGGCCCGCACAGGCCCTCCGGCAATCACGCCGGTACCTGGTCCTGCAGGTTTCAGAAGAACCTTGCCGGCGCCAAAGATCCCGATTACTTCATGGGGTATGGTGGTACCTGACATAGGCACACTGATCAAAGATTTTTTGGCATCTTCGACTCCCTTGCGGATAGCCTCGGGAACTTCACCAGCCTTGCCCATGCCGGCCCCGACGTTGCCGTTGCCGTCGCCCACAACCATCAGGGCGGAAAAACTAAACCTCCGGCCGCCTTTTACAACCTTGGCGACACGGTTGATAAATACGACTCTTTCTGACGTTTCCAGTTTACTGGCGTCAATTCTTGCCATGTGTTTACCTCCTTAGAACTCAAGCCCGCCGGCCCTTGCTGCGTCAGCCAGGGCTTTAACCCGCCCGTGATAAATATAACCGGCGCGGTCGAAAACGACATTTTTAATTCCAGCCTCTATGCCCTTCTTTGCCAGCAACTCACCCACTGCGGCAGCCGCGGCGGCGTTGCTGCAGGATGACAGCTTGCCTTTGAGCTCCGGAGCCAGGGTTGAGGCCGAGGCCAGTGTGGCGCCTTTATCATCGTCTATAAGTTGGGCGTAAATATTGTTCAGACTGCGGAATACATTCAGTCTAGGCCGCTGTGCGGTGCCGGAAATTTTCTTGCGGACCCGCTGGCGCCTGTTATCCCGTAGGGCTTTACGGTCACTTTTGATCAGCACTTTTCGGTCACTCCTCCCTTACTTCTTCCCTTTACCGCCAGCCTTGCCGACCTTGCGCCGGACGATTTCGCCCTCGTAGCGGATCCCCTTGCCTTTGTAGGGCTCGGGTTCGCGTACCGCGCGAATAACCGCCGCCACAGCTCCTACCCTTTCTTTGTCAAGACCCTTGACACTGACTTTGGTAGGTGCGGGAACTTCGATTTCAATGCCGGCTTCCGGTTCTATTTCCACCGGGTGGGAGTAACCTACGGCCAGAACAAGCTTGCTGCCCTGCTTAGAGGCGCGGTAGCCGACACCGACCAGTTCCAGGTTTTTGTTGAACCCGGTGGTTACACCCACCACCATGTTGTTGATGAGGGTCCTGGTCAGCCCGTGCAGACCCCTGTGTAGCTTGTTGTCGGAGGGCCGCTCAACCGTGAGCCTATTGTCCTCATATTTAATAATCATGTCCCGGTGCAGTTCTCTTGCCAGCTGCCCTTTCGGCCCTTTGACGCGGACGTTGTTTCCCTCAAGTTGCACTTCCACACCAGCAGGCACCGTTATGGGCTGCTTTCCAATCCTGGACATCTAAATCACCTCCTGCGAAAAGACTACCATACGTAACAGAGTACCTCGCCGCCCAGGCCCTCTTTGCGAGCCTTCTTGTCGGACATAATCCCGTGGGAAGTCGAGATAATAGCGATCCCCAGGCCGCCCAATACCTTGGGTACCTGGTCTTTCCTTGCGTAAACTCTTAAGCCCGGTTTGGATATTCTCTTCAGGCCTGTAATTACCCGTTCTTTGTTGGCACCGTATTTCATGTATACCCGGATGATTCCCTGCTTGTCATCGTCGATGAACTCAAACTCCCTGACGAACCCTTCGTCTTTTAAGATACCGGCAATGGCTCTTTTGGACCTGGAAGCAGGTGCTTCAACTTTATCGTGGTAAACCGTATTAGCATTACGGATACGGGTCAAGAAATCTGCAATAGGGTCGGTCATAACCATGTTCGAGCTACCTCCTTCCTGATTACCAGCTTGCTTTTCGGACGCCCGGGATTTCACCTTTATAAGAGAGCTCCCGGAAGCAAATCCGGCAAATCCCGAATTTTCGCATATATGCGTGGGGCCGACCGCACAGCTTGCAGCGGTTGTAGGCCCGGACTGTGAACTTCGGATCACGCAACTGTTTTACAATCATTGACTTTTTTGCCACCATCAAACCTCCTTATTGAGAAGTGAGATGTGAGAAGTTGGATGTAAGAACCAGGTATTCCTTAGGGGTCAATGATTATCTGGTTTATCATGTGTTCCCATCCCAATACTCACTTCATAAGTCTTACTACTACCAGGGCTTTTGCTAAATGAGTTGTACGTGGTTGCTAGTCATGGGTGTGTGCGGCATTTCATGCCATCTTACTTCCCACTTCTCGCTTCTCACGTCTCAAGCTGCGCGGAAGGGCATGCCCATCAGCCGCAGAAGCTCCCTGGCCTCTTCATCGGTCCTGGCGGTGGTAACAAAAATTATATCCATACCGCGGACCTTGTCAATCTTGTCATACTCAATTTCCGGAAAAATAAGTTGTTCTTTGATGCCCATGCTGTAATTTCCCCGGCCGTCGAACGACTTGGGGGAAATGCCACGAAAGTCACGCACGCGAGGCAGGGCTACATTGAACAGCTTATCCACAAACTCGTACATCCTCTCACCGCGCAGGGTCACTTTAGCCCCTATAGACATGCCTGCCCTCAGTTTGAACGCGGCAATGGACTTTTTGGCCTTGGTCACAACCGGCTTCTGGCCGGCAATAATCATGATATCGTTAACTGCCGCATCGATGATTTTGGAATTCTGGATGGCCTCACCAAGTCCCATGTTCAACACAACCTTTTCCAGCTTGGGCACTTGCATGATATTGTTGTATCCAAATTTACTCATCATCGCTGACACTATATCACCTTTATATTTGTCTTTCAGTCTGGCCACTGCACTACCTCCCTTCTGGGTCGTGGGTGGGGAGTCGTTGGTCGTGGGTATATACTGCATTCCTATCAGGTCAAAGATTGTGTGCGAATAAATTCGCACCTACGATTTTCCCAACCACTAACCACCAACCGCCAACCACTATAAGTTTTCCCCGCATTTTTTGCAGACGCGGACTTTTTCTCCGTCGTCAAGAACTTTCTTGCCTACCCTGGTGGATGAATTGCACTTGCCGCAGTAGAGCATCACATTGGAGCTGTGGATGGTGGCTTCTTTTTCCACAATGCCACCCTGAGGCAACCTCTGGGTGGGCCTGCTGTGGCGCTTGACCACGTTGACTCCTTCAACGATGATCCGGCTTCTGTCCGGAATAACCGACAGGACCTTGCCCTTTTTGCCGTTGTTCTTGCCAGTAACCACCAGAACTGTATCACCTTTACGAACGTGAACCTTGCCATTAGTTTTCGGTTCGGCCTTTTTGGCCATGGATTATTTGCACCTCCGGTCTGGGTCGCGGGTCGTGGGTCGTGGGACGTGGGTTCTTTCAGCCCGTGTCACCAGCCTCCTACCCCCTGACCTTTAGAGTAACTACCTGTTGCTTTGTAAAATAACCACTTTATGCTGCATTCCTTCTGGGTCGTGGAACTCATGCTCAAGTCTAACTTCTTAAAGCACTTCCGGGGCCAGGGAGACTATTTTCATAAAGTCGCGATCCCTTAATTCCCGTGCCACTGGTCCGAAAATACGAGTACCCCGCGGACTCTGATCATCCTTGATGAGCACTGCGGCGTTTTCGTCGAACTTGATGTAAGTTCCATCCGGGCGGTGCACTTCTTTCTTGGTGCGAACCACCACAGCCTTAACTACTTCACCCTTCTTAACAACGCCGCCGGGTGTGGCTTCTTTAACAGCGCAGACCACGGTGTCGCCCACGCTGGCATAATGCCTGAGTGAGCCGCCCAGAACGCGGATGCACATTAGCCTTTTGGCTCCGGTGTTGTCGGCCACATGGAGCATAGTCTGAACCTGAATCACAGCTACTACCTCCTTACACGCGAAATGGGAGGGCAGGATTGAAAACAATTTGTCTCCCACGTCTTACGCCTTAAGTCCTAAATCTTAGATTTGTTCAGCCTTCTCCAGAATTTCAATAACACGCCAACGCTTTTCCTTGGAGATGGGCTTGGTTTCCATCATTTTAACTTTATCCCCGATGTGGCAGGAATTTTGCTCGTCATGCGCCTTAAACTTCTTGGTGCGCCGGATTATTCGTTGATACAAGGGGTGCCTGACCAGAGTTTCAACTGCCACAACGACAGTCTTATCCATTTTATCGCTAACCACCTTGCCGGTGAGCACCTTGCGTAATCCACGCTCTTCCACTTGTCTCATACCCCCTTTACGCCCGCTTGATTCCCAGTTCACGCTCGCGGATGATGGTCTTTACCCGCGCCAGCTTGCGGCGGACTTCCTGCAGCTTCATCGGATTATCCAGCTGCCCTGTTGCCATCTGGAATCTCAGTTTAAAGAGCTCATCCTTGGAGTCATTGAGCCGCTTGCTCAGCTCGGCGTCGGTCAAATCCCTTAGCTCCTTAACCTTCATTGACCTCACCTACTTCCCCGCGTTTCACAAACTTCGTTTTAATAGGCAACTTATGAGCGGCCAAGCGCAAAGCTTCACGGGCCACTTCCTCAGTAATACCAGCCAGCTCGAACATAATCCGGCCCGGCTTGACCACGGCCACCCAGAATTCCGGTGCGCCTTTGCCTGAACCCATACGGGTTTCAGCCGGCTTAGCGGTAACTGGTTTGTCCGGGAATATTCTAATCCATACCTTCCCACCCCGCTTAATATGGCGGGTCATGGCGATACGGGCTGCTTCGATCTGCCGGTTGGTTATCCAGGCCGGCTCTAAAGCTTGCAGTCCGAATTCACCAAAGCTGATTTCCTTGCCGCCCTTAGCTGCGCCGGTCATCCGTCCGCGGTGCTGTTTGCGGTGCTTAACTCTTTTCGGTAAGAGCATAGTTCCTATTCGCCTCCTTCACCAGCAGCTACCTTGGCTTCCCTGGCCGGGGCTTTAACGGGAATTTTGGCTGCCGGTAAAACTTCTCCTTTATAGATCCAAACTTTTATACCAATTTTGCCGTAAGTGGTTGTGGCTTCGGCAGCGCCATAATCTATGTCCGCACGCAGTGTATGCAGAGGCACTTTGCCCTCGCTGTACCACTCGGTGCGAGCAATTTCCGCGCCGCCCAGACGGCCGCCGCAGGAGACCTTGATCCCCTTGGCTCCCATCTTCATCGACCTGGATACCACTTGCTTCATGGCGCGCCTGAAGGCAATGCGCTTCTCCAACTGAGACCCTACATTCTCGGCTACAAGCTGCGCGTCCAGTTCAGCCTGTTTAATCTCCACGATATTGACGCTAACATGCTTGGCGGTAAGAGCCTCCAACTGCTTGCGCAGGTTTTCCACTTCGGTCCCGCCACGGCCAATCACGATACCCGGCTTGGCTGTGTGAATCGAGATTTTGACCCGGTTGGCCGCCCTCTCAATTTGAACCCTGGAAATACCGGCGGCATAAAGCCTCTTCTTGATATATTTTCTTATCTTTACGTCCTCTATCAGGAGGTTCGAATAATTCTTCTTGTCAGCAAACCACTTGCTGTCCCAATCACGAATGATTCCAATCCTGAGGCCCTTAGGATTTACTTTTTGCCCCACGAGTCACAAATCCCTCCTTCTTATTTGCTCTCTTTTTCGCCCACCACCACGGTGATATGGCTACTGCGCTTGCGCATAACATCGGCACGGCCTTGCGCCCGGGGCTTCATACGTTTTAAGGTTGGCCCCTCGTCAACATAGCACACCTTGACGAATAAATCGTCTTTGTCCATCTGCTGATTGTTTTCGGCATTGGCCGCAGCGGATTTGATTACCTTGGTAATGGCTTCGGTCGCCCGGTTTGGCGTATATCTTAAAATCGCCAGGGCTTCATCGATTTTCTTGCCACGAATCAGATCCACCACCGCGCGTACCTTGCGCGGGGAAATCCTGATATATTTGGCTATCGCTTTCGCTTCCAACTGGTTTAATCCCCCAATCTGGTCGTAGGTCGTTTCTTATTTCAGCGACGTTGACCTTTCCGTGTGGCGACCGTGCCCCCGAAATAGCCTTGTGGAGGCGAATTCACCTAGCTTATGGCCTACCATGTCCTCAGTTATATAAACCGGGACGTGTTTTCTGCCGTCGTGTACGGCTATGGTGTGACCCACCATTTCGGGAAAAATGGTCGAACTTCTTGACCACGTTTTGATGACTCTCTTCTCACCGCTATCATTCATGCTGTTTATTCTTGCAAGCAGCCGCTCTGCACAGAACGGTCCCTTCTTTAATGAACGGCCCAATATTTAGCCTCCCTTCTGGGTCGTAGGACGTGGATTTATATCTTTGACCCTCAAGAAAATCATGCCATCTCACGTCTGACGTCTTACTTCTTTCTTCTCTTAACGATCAAGCGATCGCTGGACTTTTTCTTACGGGTACGGGCGCCGAGCGCCGGTTTGCCCCAGGGGGTAACCGGGTTGCGACCTACTGGTGAACGGCCTTCGCCGCCGCCATGAGGGTGGTCAACCGGGTTCATGACCACACCGCGCACCGTCGGGCGGATGCCCAACCAGCGGTTACGGCCGGCTGTGCCAATGGTTACGTTTTCGTTGTCGACATTGCCGACCTGTCCCAGGGTGGCCTTGCATTCCAAGAGCAATAGCCGCATTTCACCGGATGGCATGCGTATGTTGGCGTACTTGCCTTCTTTAGCCATCAACTGAGCTGAGTTTCCGGCCGAGCGGACCAGCTTGGCGCCACCTTTGGGATAGAGCTCAAGATTGTGGATCGTCGAACCCAGCGGGATATCTCTCAGGGTCAGGCAGTTGCCCGGCTTGATATCCGAACCTGGTCCCGAAATGACCGTCTGGCCAACCTTCAGTCCAACCGGAGCAATGATGTAGCGTTTTTCGCCATCAGCGTAATTCAAAAGAGCTATCCTCGCGGAGCGGTTGGGATCGTATTCAATGCTGGCAACCTTGGCCGGAATACCGTCCTTGTCCCGTTTGAAGTCGATAATCCGGTACGCTCTCTTGTGGCCGCCGCCCCGGTGCCTCACTGTCATTCTGCCCTGGGCATTTCTGCCGCCGCTTTTTTTCAAGGGCTCTACCAGCGACTTCTCCGGCTCAGTTTTCGTGATTTCTTCAAAGGTAGAAACAGTTACAAACCGACGGCCGGGTGATGTTGGCTTGAATTCCTTTGTCGCCACAGGGAAACACCTCCTTGTTGGGTCACTAAAACCTATGACATTCCTTCAAATATTTCGATCTTATCGCCTTGCTTCAGTGTGACAATTGCTTTTTTCCGTTCGGGCGTCCTGCCCTGTATTTGACGGACTCTCTTTAGCTTGCCCTTTACGTGCATGGTGTTGACTTTTTCAACCTTAACTTTAAAGAGGCTCTCAACGGCTTGCTTGATTTCAGTTTTATTAGCTTTCAGGTCGACCTCAAAGGTATACTTGTTATCCTGTAAAAGCGAAGTGCTTTTTTCAGTTACCATCGGCTTCCTTAAAACCCTGTACACATCCACTACGCGAACACCTCCTCAACCCTAGCCACAGCGTCCTTGGTTATAACCAGCTTGTTGTAGGCCAGGATGTCATAAACGTTGAGGCCTTTTGCCACCATAGGCTTGATGTTTGGTATGTTGCGGGCGGACTTTTCGATTATTTCGTCCTTGGCCGCCGTTACCAGCAGGGCGTCTACCACCTTGAGGTTGCCAAGAATTTTCACCATATCTTTAGTCTTAGGCCCTTCCAGCGTCAGAACGTCCAAAACCAGGATATCTCCAGCGCTGACCTTGGATGACAGGGCGGATTTCAAGGCCAGTCTCCTTACTTTCTTGGGCAGGCTGTATCTGTAATCCCTGGGGTGCGGGCCGAAGACGATACCGCCGCTACGCCAAATGGGCGATCGGGTGGTGCCGGCACGGGCCCGTCCGGTACCCTTCTGGCGCCAGGGCTTGCGGCCGCCGCCGCGAACATCGCCCCTGGTCTTGGTATCATGGGTACCGAGGCGCCGGTTGGCCAACTGCGCCACAACGGCATCATGCAGGACTGACTCGTGAACTTCAGCGCCGAAGATTTCTTCGCTCAGCGCCAACTCACCGACCTGTTCGCCGTTGGTATTGTACAATGCTACTGTAGGCATGTGCGTATCCTCCTTCGTGGGTCGTACCTATGAGTAGTGTGTTTTACTTCCCACATCTCACTTCCCACATCTCACTTCTCAATCTAGCGGCTCTTGGTAGACGGTTTGACAATCACCAGGCCGCCCTTCGGGCCGGGGATGGCGCCTTTTACGGCCAGCAGGTTGCGGTCGGCGTCTACCTTGATGACTTCCAGGTTCTGTACCGTGACCCGTTCAGCGCCAAGGTGGCCGGGCATCTTCCTGCCCTTGTAAACTCTGGCCGGTCCTTTCGCTCCCAGCGAGCCGGAGCCACGATGGTATTTGGAGCCGTGCGCCATGGGTCCGCGGCTAAAACCATGCCGTTCAATCCCGCCGGCAAAGCCTTTGCCTTTGCTCTTACCGACAATGTCAACCATCTCGCCCTGGGCGAAAATATCGGCCTTAATTTCCTGACCTATCTGATAGGCTTCCAGGTCCTCGACCTTTAGTTCCCGCAAAAAGCGCAGTGGACGTACACTATTCTTGGCGTAGTGGCCCTTGAGCGGCTTGGTGAAAAGGCGTTCCCTTTTCTCGCCAAAACCGATCTGGACGGCCTGATAGCCGTCTGTCTCCATAGTTTTTTTCTGAACCACGACGCAGGGGCCCGCCTCGATTACTGTTATCGGGATGGCCAGGCCCTTTTCGGTGAAAATCTGTGTCATGCCAATCTTTTTTCCCAGAATTCCTTTGGGCATTCTTTCGCGCCTCCGTTTTGAAGTCTATTTTTTAGACTTCTAATTTCTGTAGCAAGAGGTTGAGCTGGTTCCCAACATTGCATTTTAGTCGTTGGTCGTGGGACCTTTATTCCACTAAATGTATGCACTACACAAAATCCGTGCAAATAAAGTGCTGTTACAGTTTAATCTCAATGTCCACGCCAGCGGGCAGATCCAGGCGCATCAGGGAGTCGACAGTCTTCGGAGTGGGATCCAGAATGTCAATCAGCCGCTTGTGGGTGCGCATTTCAAACTGCTCGCGGGAGTCCTTGTTGACGTGGGGGCTCCGCAAAATGGTATACACGTTCTTCTCTGTCGGCAGGGGGATCGGCCCTGCTACAGAAGCGCCCGTTCTCTTTGCTGTTTCAACGATCTTTTGGGCGGACTGGTCGAGCATATGATGATCGTAAGCCTTAAGCCTGATCCGTATTTTTTGGTTTTGCATTTCTCTTGGTCCTCCTTTTCGCCCGATTAGCGGACTCCTCAGTGAAAATTCCCCATTTCGGCCGCCGGTAGTCATAAAAATGTTGGTCCGACTTTACGAATTGGCAACCTTTCACATCATCGGATTTATTCCCTGTCTTACAGGTGGCTTCGAAAGTCAGCTGTAAGACGCCGACGCCGCTGCAAGGCATTCCCAATGGCCTTATTGGCCTTCCTTTGGGGTAAAATGTGCGAATAAATTCGCGGCTTGGCTTGATTATATTGGCTACTCTCTTACGCCTGTCACAACTCCGGCGCCCACGGTGCGGCCGCCTTCACGGATAGCAAAACGCAGGCCTTCTTCGATGGCGATCGGGGTGATCAGGTCAATGGAGATCTTAACGTTGTCGCCGGGCATGACCATCTCAATGCCTTCGGGCAGGGTGGCAACACCGGTCACGTCGGTGGTCCGGAAATAAAACTGGGGACGGTAGCCGTTAAAGAATGGGGTATGACGCCCGCCTTCTTCTTTGGTCAGGACGTATACTTCAGCGTTGCATTTCGTGTGCGGCTTGATGCTGCCGGGTTTGGCCAGCACCTGGCCCCGCTCGATTTCTTTGCGGTCTACACCGCGCAACAGGCAGCCAATGTTGTCGCCGGCCTGGCCGCTGTCCAAAAGCTTCCTGAACATCTCAACGCCGGTTACGACGGTCTTGCGTGGCTTCTCGTCAAAACCAACGATTTCGACTTCTTCCTGTACTTTAACCTGGCCACGTTCTACCCTGCCGGTGGCGACGGTGCCGCGCCCCGTGATGGTGAAAACGTCTTCTACGGGCATCAAAAAGGGCTTGTCAATGGCCCGCTGCGGGGTGGGTATATATGAGTCCACGGCGTCCATCAGGTCCCAGATCGATTTGCACCACTGGCAGTCTCTCTTGCCGCAGGCACACTCCATGGCTTTTAAGGCGGAGCCGGTGATGATGGGAATATCGTCGCCGGGGAATTCATAGGAGGTTAAGAGCTCGCGTATTTCCATGTCTACCAGTTCCAGCAGTTCAGGGTCGTCAACCTGATCGGCCTTATTCATATAGACAACGATGTAGGGAACGCCGACCTGGCGGGCCAGCAGGATGTGCTCACGGGTCTGGGGCATGGGGCCGTCGGCGGAGGATACGACCAGGATCGATCCGTCCATCTGGGCGGCGCCGGTGATCATATTCTTAATGTAGTCAGCGTGGCCAGGGCAGTCGACGTGGGCATAGTGCCGGTTGGTGGTTTCATATTCTACGTGGGAGGTGTTGATCGTGATCCCACGCGCGCGCTCTTCCGGAGCAGCGTCGATTTCGGCGTACTTCTTGACCGAGGCCCCGCCTACGGTGCTCAGCACCATAGTGATGGCGGCTGTAAGCGTGGTCTTGCCGTGGTCTACGTGGCCGATGGTTCCGATATTAACGTGAGGTTTAGTGCGCTCGTACTTTTGTTTTGCCATTGGTCTTTCAACCTCCTTGAGATTCTTAACTTGTTAATGCTTGTGCCCGGGAAGGGCCGCTAAATATTACCAATAGCGTGTCCCTGCCTCCTGGCAATAATTCCCTCTGCAATACTATCCGGCGTTTGAACATAGTGGCTGAACTGCATGGAGTAGACGCCCCGACCCTGGGTGCGTGACCGCAGGTCGGTCGCGTAGCCAAACATTTCAGAAAGAGGAACAACGGCGTGGATAATCTGGGCCCCGTTGCGTGCTTCCATTTCCTCGATGCGGCCCCGCCGCGAGTTTAAGTCACCGATAACGTCACCCATGTACTCGTCGTTGACCGTCACTTCAACCTTCATGACCGGCTCCAAAAGAGCTGCGCCAGCCTTGGCTGCAGCGTTCTTAAAGCCCATAGAACCCGCGATCTTGAAAGCCATTTCAGAGGAGTCCACATCATGGTAGGAACCATCCACCAGGGTAACTCCAACGTCAACAACGGGGAAGCCAGCCAAAACGCCATTTTCCATGGCTTCCTTGACACCTGCGTCAACTGGCCCGATGTACTCTCTGGGAACAACACCGCCGATAATTTTATTGGTGAACAGGTAGCCCTCGCCAGGCTCCCTCGGCTCAATTTCGAGCACCACGTGGCCATACTGGCCACGGCCACCGGACTGGCGAATAAACTTGCCTTCAGCTTTAACTTTTCTACGAATGGTTTCTTTGTAAGCCACCTGCGGCCGGCCGACGTTGGCATCCACCTTGAATTCCCTGAGCATCCTGTCCACGATAATTTCCAGGTGCAACTCGCCCATGCCGGAGATCAGCGTCTGGCCGGTTTCGACATCGGTGTTAATTCTAAAGGTGGGGTCTTCTTCAGCCAGTTTCTGCAGGGCCATGCCCATTTTTTCCTGGTCCGCCTTGGTTTTGGGCTCAATGGCCACCTGGATTACCGGCTCTGGAAAGTCCATCGACTCCAGGACCACCTGACTCTTTTCGTCGCACAGGGTGTCACCGGTGCCGGTCGCCTTCAGACCCACGGCCGCCACGATATCACCGGCAAAAACCTCGTCGATATCTTCGCGGTGGTTGGCATGCATCCTTAAAATGCGGCCGATCCTCTCCCTGCGTCCCTTGACAGAGTTGAAAACGTATGAGCCGGTCTTTAATTGCCCGGAGTAGACCCGGAAGAAGGTCAGCCTGCCCACATAGGGGTCAACTGCAATCTTAAAAGCCAGGGCTGCGAATGGCTCATCATCTCTGGCCGCGCGCTCTTCCTCTTCACCATCCCGGGGGTTTGTGCCCTTCATCGGGGGAATGTCGGTGGGCGCGGGCAGGTAATCCACAATTGCGTCCAGGAGCGACTGCACTCCTTTGTTTTTAAAGGCGGAGCCGCATATTACCGGAATCAGTTTTACCGCCAGGGTCGCCTTGCGCAGGCCTTTTTTGATTTCTTCTTCTGTGATTTCCTCATTATTGAGGTACTTCAGCATCAGGTCCTCATCCGACTCGGCTACTGCCTCAATCAGACTTTCCCTCATACCTTTGACCTCTTCAGCCATATCCTGCGGAATATCGGTCTCTTCGCGACAAGTGCCCATGTCGTCCATGTACATGATAGCTTTGTTTCTGACCAGGTCGATAACTCCGCGGAAGCTGTCCTCCACCCCGACTGGAATCTGCAGGGGTACCGGGTTTGCGCCTAAGCGCTCCTTGATCATGCTCACGCCGCGGTAAAAATCAGCCCCGACGCGATCCATCTTATTAATATAGGCGATACGCGGTACACCATACTTATCGGCCTGCCGCCATACAGTTTCCGACTGCGGCTCAACACCGCCAACCGAGCAAAAAACTGCAACCGCGCCATCAAGTACGCGCAGGGAGCGCTCTACTTCCATTGTGAAGTCCACGTGCCCTGGCGTGTCGATTATATTAATCTGGCTATCACGCCACTGGCAGCTGGTAGCGGCGGAAGTAATAGTAATCCCCCGCTCCTGTTCCTGAACCATCCAGTCCATGGTCGCTGCCCCGTCGTGAACTTCCCCAATTTTATGAACTCTACCTGTATAGAACAGTATCCGTTCGGTGGTGGTGGTCTTGCCGGCGTCGATATGGGCCATGATGCCAATGTTTCTTATTTTGTCTAACGGAAAATGACGCGCCATAAAGAACCCTCCCTTTACCACCTATAGTGCGCAAATGCCTTGTTAGCTTCTGCCATTTTATGTGTGTCTTCTCTCTTCTTAACTGAAGCACCGGTACCCGCCGCCGCATCCATAATTTCGTTGGCGAGTTTATCCTCCATGGTACGTCCTGCGCGCTCCCGGGAATACTTGGTCAGCCAGCGAATACCCAGTGTCTGCTTGCGTTCATGACGAACTTCGATCGGCACCTGATAGTTGGCGCCACCTACACGGCGGGCTTTCACCTCAAGCACCGGCATAACATTTTTCATTGCTGTCTCAAAAATCTCTAACCCGTCCTTGCCGGTCTTTTCCTTTACTATATCCAGCGCCCCGTAGACTATTGCTTCAGAGAGGCTTTTCTTGCCATCCTGCATCATCTGGTTGATCAGTTTGGTCAACACTGTGCTGCTATATACGGGATCCGGTAATATTTCAAGTTTTGAAGCTGCACCTCTTCTAGGCATATTTATCCCCCCTTTGCCGTAAAATTAAGTATCTATAATAAATTTACTTCTTGGGCTTTTTGGCGCCATATTTGGAGCGAGCCTGGTTTCTGTTCTGCACTCCTGCGGCGTCCAAAGCGCCGCGCACGATGTGGTACCTAACGCCTGGCAGATCCTTGATCCTGCCGCCTCTGACAAGAACGACCGAGTGCTCCTGTAGGTTGTGTCCAATACCAGGAATATATGAGGTAACCTCAATACCGTGGGTAAGCCTGACACGGGCTACTTTACGCAAAGCAGAGTTTGGTTTTTTAGGAGTAGTAGTGTAAACCCTGGTGCAGACACCCCTCTTTTGTGGACACTCTTTCAAGGCCGGAGCCATGGATTTTTTTGGAATTGCTTTACGACCATTGCGGACCAATTGGCTGATGGTTGGCATAACGAATGCACCTCCTTTCTAACTGATAGAGTATGGTAAAATATTTTTATTCCTCAACTATGGCTGCCGAGGCGCAGCCTACCTCGATGCGACAGGCCTTGCCCAGCGCCAGCATGGAATCTACCTCGATCACCGTAACACCTTTGGCAACGCATGCCTGAATAATAGGATCGACAACGTGCCGGTCCGCGCCTTGGGCCACGTAAACCACTTTTGCCTGACCCCGTTCAATCGCCTTCAGGGTCTCTTTGGAACCGACCGTTCTTTTCTTGGCAGACATAAGCCTTTTGTAAGCCATGTCGGCTTACACCTCCTGCAGTCCAGACACACTTGAACATTTTATCACCTGATGAAGCCATTGTCAATAATTCCTCACTCATGTCCCCTGCCAAATGATTAAACGTGGTTATGAGGAAGCAGAGAGGAAGCAGGGGGACGGTTCTCTTGCTTCCTCAAGAGAACCGTCCCCCTGCTTCCTCATGAGTCCTTTACACCGGTGTCTCCATGTGAAGGTCGTCGTTGGCTTCCGGAACGATATCCTCTTCGACCATGCCGACCGGCTCTTCATCCGCGGTGATGCTGATATTGCGGTAGCGCGACATGCCGGTTCCGGCGGGGACAAGCTTGCCGATAATCACGTTTTCCTTCAGACCCAAAAGCGGGTCCGTCTTGCCCTTGATGGCCGCCTCGGTCAGCACCCGCGTGGTTTCCTGGAAGGAAGCCGCCGAGAGGAAGGAGTCTGTGGCCAGGGAGGCCTTGGTAATACCCAAAAGCACCGGCTTGGCCGTGGCGGCTTCTCCGCCATTGGCCATAGCCTTGCTGTTCTCTTCCTCGAACTCGAAGATATCAATCAGCCCGCCCGGCAGCATTTCGGTATCACCGGGCTCCTCAATTTTTACCTTGCGCATCATCTGGCGAATCATCACTTCTATATGCTTATCGTTGATATCCACACCCTGCAGGCGATAAACCCGCTGCACCTCATGGAGCAGATATACCTGAACCCCCTGCACCCCTTTAATTTTTAAGAGATCGTGCGGGTTGACGGAGCCTTCGGTAAGTTCATCACCAGCATAGATGTGCTCACCGTCGCTTACTTTCAGACGAGCTCCATAAGGCACCAGGTAGACGGCCTTCTCGCCTTCATCAGTGGTGACCTCGATTTCCCTGCGTCCCTTGACCTCGCGCACGTCGACCAAACCATCGGCCTCGGCTACAATGGACTGGCCCTTGGGCCGGCGGGCCTCAAATAATTCCTCTACCCGTGGCAGGCCCTGAGTAATATCGTCCCCGGCCACGCCACCGGTATGGAAGGTACGCATGGTCAACTGGGTGCCCGGCTCGCCTATGCTCTGGGCGGCAATGATACCCACCGCTTCACCTATATCCACCTTGCGACCGGTGGCCAAATTGCGACCGTAGCACTTGATGCAGACACCAAAGCGGCTTCTGCAGGTTAAAACCGAACGGATTTTAACCTTTGTGATGCCGGATGCAACGATTATATCCGCTGCTTCTTCAGATATTTCCGTGCCGGCGTGGACCAGTATTTCACCAGTCTCAGGGTGTTTGATATCCTCAGGCGCCGCTCGCCCGATAATCCTGTCCTCTAGCTTTTCAATAACCTCTGTGCCGTCCTTGATTTCCTTGACCTCAATACCCTGGGTGGTCCCGCAGTCGATCTCACGGACGATTACGTCCTGGGCCACGTCCACCAGACGGCGGGTCAGATAACCGGAGTCGGCTGTCCGCAGCGCAGTATCGGCCAGACCCTTCCTGGCGCCGTGCGTGGAAATAAAGTATTCCAGGACGGTCAATCCTTCCCTGAAGTTAGCCTTAATGGGCAGGTCGATAATCCGTCCGGACGGGTCGGCCATCAGACCCCGCATGCCGGCCAATTGGCGGATCTGCTGGATGTTACCGCGAGCTCCGGAGTCGGCCATCATGTAGACCGGGTTGAAATGCGAAAGGGTCGCAATTAGGGCCTCGGTCACGTCCTTGGTGGCTTTATTCCAAACCCCGATCACGGTGCGGTAGCGCTCATCATCAGTAATCAGGCCGCGCCTGTACTGCGTTTCCACCTTTTCAACAGTCTTTTCCGCCTCTTTTAGGATTTCCTTTTTCGCCTCGGGAATAGTGATGTCCTGGATGCCGATGGTGACACCGGCCCTGGTGGCATAGGTAAAGCCCAACTTCTTAATCCCGTCCAAAAGCTTGGTGGTTTCTGAGAAGCCCATCTTGCGGTAGCAGTCGTCGACTATTCCGCTTAAGACTTTTTTCGCCGCCACCTGGTTGATATAACCCAGTTCCCTGGGAATTACTTCGTTAAATATTACCCTGCCTACAGTGGTTTCCATCAGACCCAGCTCCTCGAGGCGGACCTTGATTCTGGCATGCAGAGAGACGCAATTATTTTCATAGGCCATCACGGCCTCGTTACTATTTGCAAAACACATGCCCTCGCCTAAATCATTCTCCCGCTCCATGGTCAGATAGTAGCTGCCCAACACCATATCCTGGGTGGGAACGGCCACGGGCTTCCCGTCCTTGGGGTTCAAGATGTTGTTGGACGAAAGCATCAGCAGCCTGCATTCGGCCTGCGCTTCAGCGGAAAGTGGTACGTGCACAGCCATCTGGTCACCGTCAAAGTCGGCGTTATAAGCAGTACAGACCAGGGGGTGGATCTTGATAGCCCGGCCCTCCACCAGTACCGGCTCGAAGGCCTGGATGCCAAGGCGGTGCAGTGTCGGCGCCCTGTTCAGCATCACCGGGTGCTCAGCTATGACTTCTTCGAGGACGTCCCAGACCTCGGGCCGCACCCGCTCAACCATTCGCTTGGCGCTTTTGATGTTGTGGGCGAAGCCTTCATTAACCAGGCGCTTCATCACGAAGGGCTTGAATAACTCCAGCGCCATTTCCTTGGGCAAGCCGCACTGGTGAATGTGCAGTTCCGGCCCGACCACGATGACTGAGCGGCCGGAGTAGTCAACCCGCTTGCCCAAAAGATTCTGGCGGAAACGGCCTTGTTTGCCTTTGAGCATATCAGAGAGCGATTTCAAAGGCCGGTTGCCGGGCCCCGTTACAGGGCGGCCGCGGCGACCGTTATCGATCAAAGCGTCCACAGCTTCCTGCAGCATCCGCTTTTCGTTGCGCACGATAATGTCCGGAGCGCCGAGATCCAAAAGCCTCTTGAGACGGTTGTTACGGTTGATCACCCGGCGGTAAAGGTCGTTTAAGTCTGAGGTGGCAAAACGACCTCCGTCCAATTGTACCATGGGACGCAATTCTGGTGGAATGACCGGAACTACATCCATGATCATCCAATCCGGCCTGTTGCCAGATTTCCGGAAGGCTTCGACCACCTCCAGGCGGCGAATAGCCCGGATTCTTCGCTGACCGGTGACCTCTTTGAGTTCATGGCGAAGTTCTATGGCCATTTCCTCGAGGTTGATTTCCTTCAGCAGCTTCTTAACCGCCTCAGCGCCCATGCCGGCTTTAAAGGCCGCGCCGTACTTTTCCCGGTTTTCACGGTACTCAGACTCGGTCAGGAGCTGTTTTTTAATCATTCCAGTTTCACCAGGGTCTGTTACTATATAGGAAACAAAATAGAGGACCTTCTCCAAAGCCCGTGGGGACATATCCAACAGGAGCCCCATGCGACTGGGGATGCCCTTGAAGTACCAAATATGAGATACCGGCGCAGCCAGGTCAATGTGGCCAAGCCTCTCGCGTCGGACCTTGGAGCGGGTTACTTCTACACCGCAACGGTCGCAGATGACGCCTTTATAGCGGACCCGCTTATACTTGCCACAATGACATTCCCAGTCCCGCGTGGGTCCGAAAATGCGCTCGCAGAAGAGCCCGTCTTTTTCGGGCTTGAGTGTGCGGTAGTTGATAGTCTCCGGCTTTTTGACCTCGCCGCTGGACCAGGCAGTGATTTGTTCGGGGGAAGCAAGGCCAATCCGGATTCGGTCAAAGTGGTTTAAATCTATCAAAAAGGACCCCTCCTTTAGGTGGTAAGCCGTAGGGCATAAGGCGTAGGTATATTGTGAATTCCTTTTGGGTGAGTGAGACAAGGAACCGTTTCCTCCACTCACTCACTTTACACTTCTTACTCTTTATCTTCGTCGATTTCGAATTCCTCGTTCAGGAAGTCTTCGTTGAACTCATCGCCCTCGGCGGTTTTGGTTTTGGTTTCGGTTTCGGTTTCGGTTTCGGTTTCGGTTTCGCCCTCTTCTTCTATTTCCGTCACCGGAATTTCTTGGGCATGGATATCGATGCCCAGTTCCTTGGCAGTCTCGGTAATATCCTCGTCTGCTTCCTTAATCTCTATTTCCTTGTCTTCTTCAGAGAGGACCTTGACATCCAGACACAAGCTCTGGAGTTCTTTGATCAACACTTTGAAGGACTCAGGCACACCCGGTTCCGGCACGTTTTCTCCCTTGACGATGGCTTCGTAGGTTTTAACCCGCCCAACCACGTCGTCGGATTTGACGGTGAGGATCTCCTGGAGGGTGTAGGCCGAGCCGTATGCTTCCAGTGCCCACACTTCCATTTCGCCAAAACGCTGTCCACCGAACTGGGCCTTGCCGCCTAGGGGCTGCTGGGTGACCAGGGAGTAGGGTCCGGTGGAACGGGCGTGAATTTTATCGTCCACCAGGTGAGCGAGCTTTAGCATGTAGACGTAGCCAACCGTGACCGGATTGTCGAAAGCTTGTCCGGTGCGACCATCATACAGGGCCATTTTGCCGTTCTCGGGGAGGTTGGCCTTTTTAAGGAAATCAAGGATATCCTTTTCCGAAGCCCCGTTAAAAACTGGTGTAGCAACGTGCAAACCCAAAGCCCTGGCCGCCCAGCCAAGGTGTGTTTCCAAAACCTGTCCAATGTTCATCCGTGATGGAACACCTAGAGGATTGAGGACAATTTCTATCGGCGTGCCGTCAGGCATAAAGGGCATATCCTCTTCCGGCAGGATACGGGCGATAACACCCTTGTTACCATGACGGCCGGCCATTTTATCCCCTTCAGATATTTTTCTTTTTTGGGCGATGTAGACCCGTACCAACTGGTTTACGCCGGGGGGGAGTTCATCCCCGTTATCCCGGGAAAATACCTTAACGTCAACTATTTTCCCGGCCTCGCCGTGCGGCACCCGCAGGGAGGTGTCCCGCACTTCACGGGCTTTTTCACCGAAGATAGCCCTCAAGAGCCGCTCTTCCGCAGTTAGTTCGGTCTCTCCTTTGGGGGTAACCTTACCTACCAGGATGTCACCCGGTCTTACTTCGGCGCCGGTTCTGATGATGCCCCGGTCATCTAGATCCTTTAGAATTTCTTCACCCACATTCGGGATGTCCCTGGTAATTTCCTCAGGACCCAGCTTGGTATCGCGGGCGTCACATTCGTATTCCTCTATATGAATGGAAGTAAAGAAATCTTCTTTAACTGCCTTTTCACTCATCAGGATAGCATCTTCGTAGTTGTAGCCTTCCCAGGGCATAAACGCCACCAGAATGTTGCGGCCCAGGGCCAGCTCACCGCTTTCTGTGGAGGGACCGTCTGCAATAACCTGGCCTGCTTCCACCTGTTGGTTATGCTGCACGATGGGCTTCTGGTTGATGCAGGTACCCTGGTTGGAACGGGTAAATTTCAAAAGTTTGTAGCGGTCAAGCGCGCCCGTATTAGTCCTGATTTCAATATCGTTGGCGGTTACTCTTTCCACGATGCCGGTATTTTTGGCAATGGCCACAACCCCTGAATCATAGGCGGCCTTGTATTCCGCCCCGGTGCCGACCAAGGGAGCCTGGGCTTTCAGTAGAGGCACGGCCTGCCGCTGCATGTTAGCGCCCATCAGGGCCCGGTTGGCGTCGTCATGCTCCAAGAAGGGGATCAGCGCCGTGGCGATTGAGAAAACCTGCTTGGGTGAAACGTCCATATAGTCGACCCTGTCGGGCGCGACCACGACAATTTCAGGATTACGGGCATTGACCCGGTTGCCAACGAACCAGCCTTGATCATCCAAGATGGCGTTGGCCTGGGCAATCACGATGCCTTCCTCTTCGTCTGCCGTGAGGTAGTGAATTTCGTCGGTAACTTTCTTGTTTTCTTTGTCGACCTTACGGTACGGAGTCTCTATAAAACCAAAGGAGTTGATCCGCGCGTAGGTACTGAGCGAACCGATCAGCCCGATGTTGGGACCTTCAGGGGTCTCAATCGGGCACATCCTGCCGTAGTGAGAGTGGTGCACATCCCTGACCTCGAAGCCGGCCCTTTCACGGGAAAGTCCACCTGGACCCAGCGCGGAGAGGCGACGTTTATGAGTAAGCTCAGCCAGCGGGTTGGTCTGGTCCATGAACTGGGATAGCTGGCTGGAGCCGAAAAATTCTTTGATGGCAGCTACCACCGGGCGAATGTTAATCAACACCTGCGGCGTGATTACGTCTACGTCCTGGATGGTCATTCTTTCCCTGACCACCCGCTCCATCCTCGATAAGCCGATGCGGAACTGGTTCTGCAACAGTTCACCCACGGAGCGCAGCCTGCGGTTACCCAGGTGGTCGATATCGTCAACTCTGCCCTCACCGTTCATCAACCCGAGCAGGAAGCGGACGGATTCTATAATATCTTCTCTGGTAAGTTCCCTGATGAAGTCACGCTCCTTGGGAACCTCCTTCTTCAAAAACTCGTCAAACTCGGTTTCACCGTTTGCGTTTTCACCGTAACGGTAAAGTACGCCATGCTTTAATTTCTTTTGTAGTTTATAGCGGCCGACGTTGGCCAGGTCGTAACGTTTAGCATCGAAAAAGAGGGCGGACAACAGTGAACGGGCGCTATCCACGGTGGGCGGTTCCCCGGGCCGCAGGCGCTTGTAAATCTCCACCAGGGCTTCTTCCTCGGTATCGGTATTGTCTTTGGAAAGCGTCTCCTGGATGTTCTTGTCCCCGCCGAACAGTTCTGTAATCATGACGTTGGAACCATTGCCCAAGGCCCGGATCAGAACCGTGGCAGGAACCTTCCTGGTGCGGTCGATTCTAACAAAAATGTGGTCGTTAACGTCTGTCTCAAACTCCAACCAGGCGCCCCGGTTGGGAATAATAGTAGCCGTAAACAGCTTTTTGCCGCTAGGGTCGATAGACTCGGCATAGTATACGCCGGGGGAGCGGACCAACTGGCTCACGATAACCCTTTCCGCCCCGTTAATAATAAAGGTGCCCTTTTCGGTCATCAGAGGGAAATCCCCCATGAAAACTTCCTGCTCCTTGACCTCCCCTGTTTCCTTGTTAATCAGCCGGACTTTGACCCGCAGGGGAGCAGCATAGGTTACGTCTCTTTCCTTGCACTCCTCTACGGAGTATTTGGGTTCACCCAGGGTGTAGTCCAGGAATTCCAAAACCAGGTTTCCGGTAAAGTCCTGGATCGGGGAAATGTCTTGAAAGACCTCCCGCAGGCCCTCCTTCAAGAACCACTTGTAAGAATTGCGCTGGACCTCAATCAGGTTGGGCAACTCCAGCACTTCTTTCAGTTTCCCAAAGTTATAGCGTACCCTGGTCCCGGTTTTTTCCGCATAAGCCATCGCGCACACCACACCCCCGTAAATTTATGGACAGGATAACCCCTGATTTACTAATCCAGACAATGCAAAAGCAAGGCTTTGTGATCTGACAATACCTCGCTTTTGATATATTATGAGTATCTAAAATATTATTTCCAGGATGCAGCCTGAAAATACATTTAATTCCATGATCCGTAACAAAAAATCAATCTACCCTTGGTGACATTTTATAATGATAGCATATTATACTTGAATTGTCAAAAGATATATTGGGATATTTGCAAAATATTTGGTGGGATTTTAGTATTGGTCTTATTCTATATTCTATAGAAATATGTGCTGCCGGACTGCTCCAATGAGCAGTCCGGCAGTTTTTGACCCATTTTTTGCAGGGCTATGTGACTTCTTATTTAATTTCTACGGAAGCGCCCACTTCAGTAAGCTTGGCCTTAATGGCTTCAGCTTCTTCTTTGGAGGTTTTTTCTTTAACCGGCTTGGGTGCACCGTCAACCAGATCTTTGGCTTCTTTCAAACCAAGTGCGGTAATTTCCCGGACGATTTTGATTACGTTGACCTTCTTGTCACCTACAGCGGTGAGAATGACATCAAATTCGGTCTGTTCTTCTACTGCTGCCGGTGCAGCAGCGCCTGGGGCGGCAGCCATGGCCATGGGAGCCGCGGCGCTTACGCCAAATTCCTCTTCAAACGCTTTGACCAGTTCGGACAGCTCCAAAACGGTCATACCCTTAACAGCTTCGAGAATCTCTTGGACTTTAGACATATTTTATAAAACCTCCTGATATTTTTTAATGTACATGTTCATGCTACGCTTCGCCGGCCTGCTGCTTGCGAACAGCTTCCAGAGCATAGACGAAACTGCGCAGGGTCCCCTGCAGGACTCCTGCAAAACCATAGAGCGGGGCTTGCATGCCACCCAGCACCCTGGCCAGAAGCACTTCCCGTGAAGGCAGGTCGGCCAGTTCCTTGACGGCCTTGGCATCAATCACCTTACCATCCAGCACGCCCACTTTGATTTCCATCTTTTTGGCTTCACGGATAAAATCGGCCAACACTTTGGCGGGGGCAACCGGGTCATTGCCGAAGGCAATCCCAACCGGACCCTTCAGGAATGGAGCGAGTTCATCAAGGCCCTGCCTTTTTACAACCAGGTCCACCAGGGTGTTTTTTGCCACTTTGAATTCACAGCCGGCTTCGCGCAAGCGGCGGCGCAGGCGTGTCGCTTCAGCCACGTTCAATCCCTGGTAGTCCGCCAGAATGGCAACCTTGGAATTATCAAATTTTTCCTTTAGCTCTTCAATAATGATTTCCTTTTCAGCTTTGCTTATAGGCACTTTTCTTAAAACACCTCCTTTCTTGAGATGTGAGACGTGAGATGTGGGACGTGGGTATATGCTGCATTCCATCCGGGTCAAAGGTCCCACAACTAAAAGGGCCTCCTGTGTAGACACACGCAGAGGCCCTTCGTTTTTCCAACGCAGGTATGGTAACAGGCCTCGGCTGGCGGCGTTTAAGCCATTATGCAAAGCACCAGCGGTCTACAGCTTTTATGTTGCAATGTAAAAGATCGAAATTTATATTGGGCGCCTTAGGCGGTTATTTTCTGGGTATTAATTTTCACGCCGGGTCCCATCGTGGACGATACCGAAATGCCCTTAAGGTATTGTCCTTTGGCAGCGGCGGGCCTGACTCGCATCAGGGTGTCAATCAAGGTACGCAGGTTTTCCAGAAGCTTTTCAGTACCAAAGGAAACCTTGCCGATGGGGGCGTGAATGTTACCGGCTTTATCTACCCGGTATTCAATTTTCCCCGCCTTGACTTCTTGTACCGCCCTGGTTATATCAAAGGTAACCGTACCGGTCTTGGGGTTGGGCATCAGGCCACGGGGGCCCAGGATCCGTCCCAATTTACCGACGTTACCCATCATGTCAGGGGTAGCGATGGCCACATCAAACCCCAGCCAGCCTTCTTGCTGTATTTTGGCCACCATGTCCTCGGCTCCGACATAGTCAGCGCCGGCATCTTCAGCTTCCTTAACCTTATCACCTTTGGCAAATACCAGAACCGTTCTGGTCTTACCGGTGCCGTGGGGTAGTACTACGGCTCCCCTCACCTGTTGGTCGGCGTGGCGGGGATCAACTCCCAGCCTAACGGCTACTTCAACGGTTTCGTCGAATTTACCTGGAGCTATCTTCTTTAGCAATTCCAGCGCCTCGGCAGCTTCATAAGTGACGCTGGGGTCAAGCTGCTTGACGGCATCTGTATACTTCTTGCCGTGTTTTGGCATATTCATAACCTCCTTGTGGTGTTAACGGAAAAACTTCCTCCCACTTTATTATCCCTCAATGATGTCAATACCCATGCTGCGGGCTGTGCCCTCTACCATCCTCATTGCAGCTTCAACATCGGCCGCATTCAGATCGGGCATTTTGAGTTCGGCAATTTCACGAACCTTGGAGCGGGAAAGCTTGGCTACCTTTTTCTTGTTGGGTTCGCCAGAAGCAGTTTCCAGACCTGCGGCTTTCTTGAGCAGTACCGCGGCAGGCGGGGTTTTGGTGACAAAGGTAAAGGAACGGTCTTCATAAACGGTGATTTCCACCGGGATAATCAGGCCGGCCTGAGCGGCAGTACGCTCATTGTATTCTTTGACAAAAGCCATAATATTAACTCCATGCTGGCCCAGAGCCGGACCCACCGGAGGAGCAGGAGTCGCCTTTCCTGCCGGAACCTGGAGCTTAATGATGGCTGATACTCTTTTTGCCATTAGCTATCACACCTCCTTTCTTAAATAGTGAGACATAGGTATGCATCCTTTTTAAGCCATATGTTCAAGCACCTATAAAGGCGCTAAAATCACGAGCTGATGTATACTATATTTACACCCAAATTATTGGGTGCTCTTAGATCTGTCCTGCGTCTTGCTTCGGATTTGATATGGGTTCAATCTCCTTTAGGAGATTTTTTCGATCTGGGTGAAGTCTAATTCGATAGGGGTTTCACGACCAAACATGGATATAATTACACGTATTTTACTTTTCTCCATGTTGATATCGTCAATTGCGCCGATAAAGTTCTCAAACGGGCCATTAATCACACGGACGTTCTCGCCTATGCTGAAATTAATACGGATCCGTATTTCCTCCCCGCCCAACTGCCGAATAATCTGCTTGGCCTCAGCGTCTTCTAGTGGGATAGGCTTCGAGCCGGATCCGACAAAACCGGTAACACCGGGGGTGTTACGGACAACATACCAGGAATCATCGGTCATAAACATTTCAACCAGGACATAGCCAGGGAAGATCTTACGCTTGGTGATCTTTTTCTTGCCGTCCTTCATTTCAATTTCGTCTTCCATCGGGACCAGAATACGAAAGATTTTCTCCTCCATGTTCATGGACTCAATGCGCTTCTCAAGGTTAGCTTTGACTTTGTTCTCATAGCCGGAATAGGTATGAACAACATACCACAACTTTTCCATAAAATACAAGGGACCCATTTGGTAATGTTAGGTCCCTCACCCCCTCAGCAGAATAATTATCTTTAAAGAATAAACTTGAGCACAAAACTGAGTGCTGAGTCGAAGAGCCAAATCAGAACTCCAACTGCCACAACCGCTACTACAACAACTGAGGTGTATATGATTATCTCCCGGCGATTAGGCCAGTGCACCTTTTTGAGTTCGCTGAACGCTCCCCTAAGGAATTTCTGCACCTGCTCGACGCGATTAACCTGATCTTTTTTAACTGGTAAGTCCTTCTTGGCGGAAGGCTCTTTTTTAACGACCTCTTTTTTGTCTTTACTTAAGACGATATCTTTTTTGGCCAAGCCATCCCGCCTAACTCTGTCTTTTTTGCCCTGATCCTTCTTATCGCTGCTGTCCTGCTTCTTTGTAACAGCCATTTTCGCCACGTCCTTATTTTTTTTAAAAATGTCCCAACACGCTTATACCTGCGTTGTTCATCCTCGTGGAAAGCGGCTTGTCATGTTATTACCAAAAGGCCATTACCTGGTTTCCTTGTGCAAGGTTTGGGTTTGGCAGAACTTGCAGTATTTTTTCATTTCGATACGGTTAGGGTCATTTCTCTTGTTTTTTTCTGTTGTATAATTACGACGTTTGCATTCGCTGCAAGCTAATGTTATACCTACTCTCAACGATGCCACCTCCCCCATAGCCAAAAAAAAAATTTATATGCCTTTTTTGTGAAAATACCTTATCAAATTTAACACAATTAAATATGGATGTCAATAGTTTCCCTGTACGGGAATGATAAATAACAGGGTCGGTATAGTTTTATTTTAACAAACTCTCTGTTATTTTATACTACCAGCACCACATAACCCTTACCCTACATTACTTCAAGGCTTTTGTGTGATTGTAATCGTACCCACATTTTTCGGTTTGGGCCGTCATGTCTGACAATTGCTACTCTCTTACGCCTGTTACAACTCCGGCGCCCACGGTGCGGCCGCCTTCACGGATAGCAAAACGCAGGCCTTCTTCGATGGCGATCGGGGTGATCAGGTCAATGGAGATCTTAACGTTGTCGCCGGGCATGACCATCTCGATGCCTTCGGGCAGGGTGGCAACACCGGTCACGTCGGTGGTCCGGAAATAAAACTGGGGACGGTAGCCGTTAAAGAATGGGGTATGACGCCCGCCTTCTTCTTTGGTCAGGACGTATACTTCAGCGTTGCATTTCGTGTGCGGCTTGATGCTGCCGGGTTTGGCCAGCACCTGGCCCCGCTCGATTTCTTTGCGGTCTACACCGCGCAACAGGCAGCCAATGTTGTCGCCGGCCTGGCCGCTGTCCAAAAGCTTCCTGAACATCTCAACGCCGGTTACGACGGTCTTGCGTGGCTTCTCGTCAAAACCAACGATTTCGACTTCTTCCTGTACTTTAACCTGGCCACGTTCTACCCTGCCGGTGGCGACGGTGCCGCGCCCCGTGATGGTGAAAACGTCTTCTACGGGCATCAAAAAGGGCTTGTCAATGGCCCGCTGCGGGGTGGGTATATATGAGTCCACGGCGTCCATCAGGTCCCAGATCGATTTGCACCACTGGCAGTCTCTCTTGCCGCAGGCACACTCCATGGCTTTTAAGGCGGAGCCGGTGATGATGGGAATATCGTCGCCGGGGAATTCATAGGAGGTTAAGAGCTCGCGTATTTCCATGTCTACCAGTTCCAGCAGTTCAGGGTCGTCAACCTGATCGGCCTTATTCATATAGACAACGATGTAGGGAACGCCGACCTGGCGGGCCAGCAGGATGTGCTCACGGGTCTGGGGCATGGGGCCGTCGGCGGAGGATACGACCAGGATCGATCCGTCCATCTGGGCGGCGCCGGTGATCATATTCTTAATGTAGTCAGCGTGGCCAGGGCAGTCGACGTGGGCATAGTGCCGGTTGGTGGTTTCATATTCTACGTGGGAGGTGTTGATCGTGATCCCACGCGCGCGCTCTTCCGGAGCAGCGTCGATTTCGGCGTACTTCTTGACCGAGGCCCCGCCTACGGTGCTCAGCACCATAGTGATGGCGGCGGTAAGCGTGGTCTTGCCGTGGTCTACGTGGCCGATGGTTCCGATATTAACGTGGGGTTTAGTGCGCTCGTACTTTTGCTTTGCCATTGGTCTTTCAACCTCCTACATATTCATCAACCATAATTTTACATGATTTTTAATTGTTCCCACGTCTGTATAAACTTATACCGTACTATGGAAAACGATAATTAATTCTGCATTACAAGCAAGAATCCTCCTGCCACAAAAAAAATAAAGGCGGGTGATGATCATCACCCGCCTGTTATCTGCATGGTAGCGGCGCAGGGACTTGAACCCCGGACACCACGGGTATGAACCGTGTGCTCTAACCAGCTGAGCTACGCCGCCGTATTGAGAGGTGCTCTCACGTCTCATTATGGAGCCGCTAACCGGATTTGAACCGGTGACCTCATCCTTACCAAGGATGCGCTCTACCTACTGAGCTATAGCGGCATCATAAAACCACTTTGAACCCGTTAACCCACCGACCTTGCAGAATATAGAGTAGCATACCATCACGACATTTGTCAAGCAAGGTTTGTCTGGGTATTTACCCATTGTCCGGCCGTGGGAATCCGAAGAAAAAGGTGGAGCCGCCGGAGCCGGTCTCTATCCTTATTGTCGCCCCGTGGCGTGCAGCTATGCTATAACAAACCGCCAACCCCAGTCCGGTGCCCTGCTCCTTGGTAGTAAAGAACGGGTTGCCGATTTTCTCAATGTTGTCAGGTTCTATTCCCGTGCCCTGGTCCCGGACCGACAAGACCACCTCATTGCCCTCAGTAAAAGTCCTTATAGTCAGGCAGCCCCTGGGGGGCATTGCTTCCAACCCATTGCGCACCAGGTTTAAAATGACCTGGCGTATTTCTTTTTCATCGAAGGGTAAGGCTGGAACATCTCCGAGCTCAACCTCGATGTATTTTTCCTGGAGAAGCGCATCTGACATGATTAACGGGAAAACGGCTTCTAAAATTGAGTTCATGTTCTGGACCTTCAAGTCGACCGCCCTGTCTTTGGCCAGCGAGAGGAATTCCTGAATAATTGAATTGGCCCGGTCCAGTTCCCCGATCATCAAGTCGATGATCTCTTTATACTGTAAACACTCAGGTTTATCCCCCAGAACCTGCAACAGACCGCGTACCGAAGTCATCGGGTTCCTGATTTCGTGGCCGAAGCTGGCGGCCATTTCACCCACCAGGTGGAGCCGGTCCAGCCGAAGCATTTCCCTTTCCAGCTGCCTTCGCCTGGTAATGTCCCTGACAATAGCCACCGCGCTTTCTTTACCCCCGATGACAGCTTGTTTTAAGCTCACTTCAATCGATAAGGATGCTCCATCCTGCTCCTTTAGCGTGCTCTCAAATAGCAGCGGCTCCCCTTTGGCTACCTCCGTCATCCACTTTCCCACACTATCCCGGGCATACTGCGGCAGGTTGATTAGCCGGCCCCCACGCTTCGGATTGCACTCCTGAAGCCTGCAGCCGAACATTTGACACGCTTTTTGGTTGACATCGGTAACGATGCCAGTCTGCAGATCATGCACCAGAATGGCGTCATCGGCACCGTCAAATATTGCCCGGTAGTTGGCCTCCGAGATACGGAGGGCATCTTCAGAACGCTTGCGATGAACGGCAATCGCGTAGAGGTCCGCCAGGCGCTCGATTAGCGCCAGATCCTGCTCCCTGTATGCGCGGGGTGAGTTAGCCAGAGTGATGATCCCTACCAGTGATTCGTTAAAAATGGCCGGGGCGGAGATTACCCGTTCGATTGGAATATGGCCGGGCGGAGTTCCTGCTGAACGAGGGTCTGTAGCAGGGCTGTTGGTCAGCAGTGATTTTTCGTTCCGCACGACCCACCCGCCTAAATCACCAAAGCGCTTGTAGACAATGTCCTTGCCTTCAATCTCACACTTATCCCAGATATCCCTGGTCATGGTACAGCAAACGAGATAACCCGTCTCAGGCTCGATATAGCCGACATAACCGTACTTACTGCCGGTAAGGTGTTTGGCATGCTCCAAAACCAGGTCAGATATATCTTCAATTGTAGCTGGCGATAGAAGCTTGCGTGAGAGTCCGGTGATAGCCAGGCTGATCTCCAGCTGCCGCGACAGAGCCTGCTCCACCTGCTTGCGCTTTGCGATTTCTAACTGGAACTGCCGGTTGACCTTTTCATACCCGACCATACACCTGGGTACCAGTTTCTCAGACTGGTCCAGTTGCTGAAGTTCCTCCTCCAGCAGGTTGCCATTGGTGCTGTCGCGCACAATCATTCCCAACATGTAGCCTTGAGCCGTCTTGATGGAAAAGCTCGTCACACAGATGAGCTTACGGGTTCCGTCGGGAGCTTGAATAACTGCTTCAACCCTGGAGGGAGATTCACCGGTTTCCAGCAAAGACAATACGGCTGTTTTGAGCCTTTCGTATGTGGCCATTGGCTTAGCCCCGCCGGGCAAAAGTTGGGAAGCTACAGCCCAACAAGGACGTCCCTGTACCTCACTGCGTTTTAGTCCCGTAATATATTCCAGACTGCGGTTCCATTCGAGAAACCGACCCTGCTCGTCGACTAAGGCAATTCCATCGTATGACTGCTCCAAGATAATGGTGTGTACACTCCTCTGGTCGATCAAGGCCCCCTCCAATATAAGCTGAATTTTTCCTTATTCAGGTAAATTCAGCAAAAAAACCGTAATTCCTTTGTCTTTTTATAATTTTTCAAAAGGAACTCTCGTGCCCGTGGTTTCCACCATCCCGACAAGCGGCCCCAGTCACCAGATTACCGCTGAGGAAATCCTTGGCGACCTTTTCTGCTTCACCGGAGGCCCTGGTGATCACCCTCATGCCATTGTAAAAAAGCATTTCTGTCAGTGGGCGGCTGATTAAATTGGCGATAATGACCTCCACCCCTTCGGCCTGAAGCATGCTGACCAGGTTTCCATGATCAGCTCCGCTGGTGAGAATTTTTTTACCTGTGATAATTCCGTTCTCTGCTTCAATTACGATAAACTCACTGCTGCTACCAAGGTTATCGTTGACGTACCCTCCCTGGTAAGGTATTGCGATTTTCATCTTCTTGACCCCCTTATCATTCATTTGGAAGCAATTATACAAATAATATTGAACATATGTCAATAATACGACAAAAGCTCAAGACACCGGTGGTACCAGGCACACAACCTCCACGAGCAGGCCGCCGCAATTGGGAGGATGATTTTCTAAAATATTGGATACTATTTTAATGTAATTTTAATACAACTGGTTCATACTAAGTAAAAACTCTACTGGAGGTATGACATGATCAATGCTCTCGTTTTCATTATTCTAGTACTAATGTTAATAAGTATTTTAGGAACAATAATGTGAAACCTTCTGCCCACATTTATTTTTTCTTTCCAATATAAAAACGATATTAGAACGGTCGCTATGGCGCCCACTCCACAAATTAAAAAAGCGCCCCCATCTCTTGAGGCGCTAAAATTTCTTTGGTTGCGGGGAGGGGATTTGAACCCCTGACCTTCGGGTTATGAGCCCGACGAGCTACCAGCTGCTCTACCCCGCGATGTCAACAAAGTTTATTATATCATTCTGGGAGCCTTCTGTCAAGCGCTATGACTACCCAGTTTAAACGCATTGGTGGAGGGGGCTGGATTCGAACCAGCGAAGTCGTCGACGGCAGATTTACAGTCTGCTCCCTTTAGCCACTCGGGCACCCCTCCATATTTAGATATAGGCACCATTTCTCAACTGGAGCCGGCGATGGGACTCGAACCCGCAACCTGCTGATTACAAGTCAGCTGCTCTGCCAATTGAGCTACGCCGGCGCTGACACATTTGCTATTATACGCGATTATGGCACCGCTGTCAACTTGGAATATATTCGCTCTGCATTGAAGAAACTCTTACCTTCGGTTAAAGGTCACCTGTCAGTTAACTGTTAAGCTTCACGCTTTTCAAGGTAGCGTTCGAGCTTCCGCTTCACGCGCTGCAGTGCGTTATCGATTGATTTGACGTGGCGCTTCAGGTCTTCAGCGATTTCCTGGTAGGACTTGCCTTCCAGGTAGGACATCAAGACCTTCCACTCCAGCGAGCTTAAGATCTCGCCCATCTTCTCTTCAATATCGTCAAATTCTTCCCTGGAGATTATTAGCTCCTCGGGATCCGTGATTTTCGAGCCCGATAGTACATCTAGTAGGGTACGGTCTGAATCCTCGTCATAAATGGGCTTATTAAGGGAGACGTAGGAGTTCAGAGGTATATGCTTTTGTCTGGTTGCAGTTTTGATGGCAGTGATAATCTGCCTGGTAATACAGAGCTCCGCAAAAGCCCTGAATGAAGATAGCTTGTCCAACCGGAAGTCCCTGATAGCCTTATATAGCCCGATCATACCTTCTTGAATGATGTCTTCGCGGTCGGCCCCGATCAAAAAATAGGAGCGGGCTTTGGCGCGGACAAAATTTTTGTACTTGTTAATCAGGTATTCCAGGGCCGTTTCGTCACCTTCGCGGGCAAATTCAACAACTTCTTCGTCAACCAACAGCTGAAATCCGTTGTAAACTTCCGTCTGGGCTTGAAAAATCACTATTCTCCCCCTCTTTTTCCCGATTAACCAACGAGAAAAAAAAATAAAAAACCTCACCCTCGTTAATTGACAATGCCCAGGCCTTTAACCCAGAATGCACTTTTTCTTTCCACGGGGCTAGGCATATGTTGTAGTGTAGTTTCGGTCAAGTTCCACAATTTATTATAACGAAGCGGTGGGAGCTCGTCAAGGTAAAATTGGACGACCTAGCTCTTTCCCCGCCTCCATTGTTCGAATTTAGCACGCACCTTTTCCAGTAAACGGTTTTCCAGGTAAGCATCCACAGGTTTACTTTGCTGGTAGTGAACCTTGCTTTCCTGCTTGGCCCGTTGCACCTGCTCACGCAGTTCGCCGGGGGTCAGGCGAAAGGCTCCCCTGCCAAAAATGATCACTTGTTCAGCCCAGTCCGCGGTGGCTACGTATACAGCCACCCCGTCTGCTAAAAAAGAGCCGACCATGCGCTCGATCAGGGAGTCAGCTGTTTCACCCTGCTGGGTGTAAATTACTTCTACCCCGTCCACTACTTCAGTTCTCTCACCGCCGCCTTTAATCTGGTGGGCATCGAAGACGACCACAACCTTCAATCCGGTTAGAGCCGCGTGGTCTGCAAGTACAGAAACCAGTCTCGACCTGGCGTAATCCAGCCCGGACTCCCTGTTCTTTTCGAATTCGGTCCAGGCATAAATAATGTTATAACCGTCAACGATTAGGAAACCCTTCATTTAAGACAATTCTCCTCTGGCGCACTACTTCATAGGCCAGCAGGGCAGCTGCAACCGAAGCATTCAATGAGTTTACACGACCGGACATGGGCAGGCGTACCAGAATGTCACACCGCTCCTTGACCAGACGGCCCAAGCCCTTGTCCTCACCGCCTATGACCAGGCCAAGCGGTCCCTCCAGGCGGGCGTCCCAATAAAGTTCCTGTCCCTCCGGATCGGCGCCTACCATCCAGAGGCCTTGTTTTTTTAACGTTTCGATAGTCTGAGGCATATTGGCGACCCTGGCCACCGGCACATATTCAATCGCCCCCGCCGATGACTTGGCTACAGTTGGGGTCAGGGGGGCAGAGCGCCGGCGGGGAATTACCACTCCGTGCACACCAGCGGCGTCAGAGGTGCGTAGGATTGCGCCAAGGTTGTGCGGGTCGTTAATCTCATCCAGCAGGATCAGAAACGGAGGCACACCGGGGCTGACCCCGGCCAGGATGTCTTCAATTTCCACATACTCTTTGGCGGCTGACAGGGCAATCACACCCTGATGCGCAGCATCGGGGGCGAATTTACCCAACCGCTGCCGGTCCACCTTCTGCACGGGGATATTTTTCTCCCTGGCCGCGCCGAAGATTTCCAACAGAGGCCCGGACAAAGACCCTTCGGCAATTAATATTTTGTTGATGGGGCGGCCGGACCGTAATGCTTCACGGACCGGGTTGCGTCCTGCAATGACGTCTTCCAGACGAAGCCTCTCCTTTGTAAATGCAATCTATCATAGTGTCAGGGGAACGGTTCTCTTGACACCCTAAAGCTTCTTAAATTGTTCCCTGACCTCGCCGATTTTACCACAGCTCATTTTACCCTCCGGACAGGGTCCCTTGACACAACCTGGCCCGGCATCACGAAAAATAACCGGCGCCACCTGCTTGACCAGGCGCAGCATCTCAATAGCCAGAGCCCTGATTTCCCACTGGGCCCTGCTGCAGCAGCGCAGTGAAAAAAAGTGAAGCAGTTCGCGGGCATTCATGGTTACCAGCATCTTCGTCTCGGCCGCGTTGGGCAAAACGAAGCGGGCATCCTCATAGGTGGACGCACCGTGTTCTCCGAGCTTGTCCACCCAGAAATCATACCACTCCTGCACCTGCTTCATCTGTTCCTTAAACACCAAAACGGCCCCCGGACCGAGCGCTTCTATGCGCGGTGGCACGATATAGCCAAATACTCCGTCCTCATTTTGGGCGCTTACCTCCGAGACATAGCGCTGCGATTTGACACTGAAACTAGCTATGCGGTGACGAGTAATCTGGGCCAAGAGGCTGCGTGAGACGCCCTCGATGCCAAAGGTAAAACTGGCGTGCTCTATTGGAGAGAGGTGTCCGGAGTCGAGTAGTCGCTCCAAAAAAGAATCTTGAGCCCTTGCTTCAATCCCTCGCTTCAGTTCCTCTAGTCCCGCCGGCGAGTAACAAAGCTTAGCCCCCATAGCGATAGCTTCTTCAGGACTGGGGGTGTATTTTAAAAGGCTAACGCTTAATTTTTTAACACCCATGCTAAACACCTCAATTCAAATCGTGGGTCGTGCGTCGTGGGGAAGTTTTTGTACTCCTATAGGGCCTTTGTGCGATAAATTTGCACCACGTCCCAATTCATTTTTCACTTCCCATTTCTAGCGCCAGGGCCAGGAGCTCCTCCAGGCGGCTGGTGTCGCCTTTGAGGTAAAGATAGCCAATCAGGCATTCAAACGCTGTGCTGTGACGGTAATCTATTACATCAGCGCTGCGCGGGGTATGCGAAGACTTGGCGTTACGGCCACGGCGGATTACCGCTGTTTCTTCCTCGGTGAGGAGCCCTTCCAGTTCCCTGACCAACTTAGCCTGGGCTTTCGCATGTACATATTTTACAGCCTCGTCATGCAGCCGGTTGACCCTTACAATCCCGCTGCTGACCAGGTGGGTTCTTACGGCCAATTCATAGACGGCGTCCCCGACATAAGCCAGTACCAGTGCCGGGAGTTCGCCTGGTTGAACATTTTTCAAATGTATCATTGCTTCTTCCAGCGGATGCCCTGGGGAGTATCCTCAAGGACCACGCCAAGTTCTTTCAAACCGTCCCTGAGACGGTCGGCGACTGCCCAGTCTTTCTTCTTACGGGCCTCTTGCCGGATCTCGATAATCAGGTTGATTAGCCCTTCCGCCAGGCTGGAACCATCACTACCGTCTGTATCTGTATCGAAAAGTATTCTGCCGCTTTGTGGTTCAACCTTAAAAATTCCCATTACCCCGTTAAAATCCTGGAACAGAGCCATAGCGCGGCGGAGAGCCTCCCGATCTGGGCCGGAAACCTCGCTTCCCGCCTTCTGGACAGCAGTGTTGACCTCTCTGGCCAGGTCAAAGATGATTCCAATGGCCAGAGCCGTATTGATGTCATCGTCCATGGCTGTCTCAAAGGCTGCTTTCAGCTTTTCAAGGGAGGCTGTTAAGTCTTGCGCCCATCCGGAAACAGACTGGGTAGTGGGATCTCCGCCCTTTCTTTCCAGGGCTTCGGTCAATAGCCGGAGGCTGGTCTTGATCCTTTCCAGCCCTTTCCCGGCAGAAACCAGGTTTTCATCGGCAAAGTCGAGGGGGCTGCGGTAATGGGTGGAGAGGAGGAAAAACCGTACTACTTCCGGTGAAAATTTGGCCAGAATATCCCTGACCAGAAAGAAGTTACCCAACGATTTGGACATCTTCTCATCATTTACGGTAATAAAGCCGTTGTGCAGCCAGTAGCGGACAAAAGGTTCACCAGTTGCTGCTTCAGCTTGGGCTATTTCATTTTCATGGTGGGGAAAGATCAGGTCGCTGCCTCCGCCATGAATATCAAAGTTTGTCCCAAGGTATTTCTGCGACATAACCGAGCACTCGATGTGCCAACCCGGGCGACCCGGCCCCCAAGGACTGTCCCAGGACGGCTCACCAGGCTTGGCAGCCTTCCAAAGGGCAAAATCCATGGGGTCATGCTTTCGGGTATCCACATCCACGCGGGCGCCGGCCTGCATGTCATCGAAGGTACGGCCGGAAAGCCTGCCGTAAGGCTCAAACTTACGCACTGCAAAATAAACGTCCCCATCCACTTCATAAGCAGAGCCGTTTTTGATCAGCGTTTCAACAGTCTCAATGATATCGGGGATATGCTCCGAAACCTTGGGGTGCTGATCTGCCCGGCGGACGTTAAGCGCGTCGGCGTCTTTAAAATATTCATTAATATACATATGGGAGAAAACAAGGGGGTCTTCCCCCTGCTCCCTGGCACGGTTGATAATCTTGTCGTCAACATCGGTGAAGTTCTGGACGTAGACTACCTCGTAGCCTCTGTAATCAAAATACCGCCGTAGCGTGTCAAAAAAGACCAGTGGTCTGGCATTGCCGAGGTGCACATAGTTATAGGTCGTGGGCCCGCAGACATACATACCGACCCGGCCCGGGTCTCTCGGTTGGAAGGTATCTTTCCGCCTAGTCAGGGTGTTATAGATTTCCATCGGTTAAGAAACACCTTTCTTGGCAGCCCGTCAGTTCTTCCCGGTGCAGGCCTGCCAGTTGAAGATTCTGGTCCTCCAGTTCTCTGACCCGCTTTTCCAACCTCTCTATACTCTTATGCATACATGTAAGCACGTCTGTAACTGGGTCGGGAAGCTGATCATGGTGCAGGTTTACCTCACCGGGTGCCTGCAGGAGAACTACTCTCTGGCCGTTTTGAGCTACGATCTTGCCGGGAACTCCGACCACGGTGCACTCGGGGGGTACGGCCTTTAAAACCACAGAACCGGCGCCGATCCTGACATTGTCACCGACCTTAAAGGAGCCAAGAACCTTGGCGCCGGTGCTGACCATTACATTGTTGCCGATAGTGGGATGCCTTTTGCCTTTTTCCTTGCCCGTACCACCTAGCGTAACCCCCTGGTAGAGGGTTACATTGTCACCGATTTCAGCAGTCTCACCGATAACAACGCCTGAGCCGTGGTCAATGAAAAAACCTTCTCCAATCTTGGCGCCTGGGTGAATCTCGATGCCGGTCAGAAAGCGGGCCAACTGGGAAATGAGCCGGGCAGTAACAAACCAGCCCCGGCGATAAAAACCGTGCGAAACCCTGTGCATAAGAATAGCGTGGAGACCGGGATAGCACAGGACCACCTCCAGCACGGATGTGGCAGCGGGATCCCGCTCCATCACAGCCCTGATATCCTTACGCAGTCGCTCGAACATGATGACTATACCCCCTTATTGAGATGTGAGAAGTTAGAAGTAAGAAGTGGGTATATTTTGTTCGTGAGACGGGGAAGCAGGGGGACGGTTCTCTTGCTTCCTTTTACTTTCCGCGTCCCATGATCGCCTGTTCCAAACGCGCGGCGACACCATTTTGGCCCAGGATGGTCATGGTCCGGTTTAAATCTGGTCCGTGGGTTTTTCCGGTGAGCGCCACCCGGATCGGCATAAATATTTGTTTACCTTTAACGCCCAGCTCTTTGCCGACTTCCTTGAGCAGAAGTTTGGCGCCCGCTTCGGTGAGGGGCGGACCACTGATTACCTTGGCGTTGAGCGCTTTCAAAACAGCCGGGACCTGGTCACCGGCCATGATCTCTTTAGCTTCATCTTCTTCTATGGCAACTTTGTCAGTAAAGAAAATAGCGGCGTGGTCTGTTATTTCCTCCAGACAGTTCAAATAATCCCGTACTAAGGCAACCACCAGTGTAACCCACTCATACTTCTTAGACGTCAGCGGTGAACTAATGTATCCCGCCTTTTCTAAATATGGTATGGCCAACTCCGTAATCCGTTCCAGGGAAGTGGTACGAATATAATGCCCGTTGAGCCAGTTGAGTTTATCGAGATCAAAAACGGCGGGACTTTTGGAAACCCGTTCGAGAGAAAACTGCTCCATCAGCTGTTCCAGAGAAAAAACCTCTTCTTCTCCCCCGGGAGACCAGCCCAGCAGGGCCAGAAAGTTAACCAGGGCCTCGGGCAGGTAGCCCTTGGCCTGGTACTGCTCAATAGCGGTAGCGCCGTGGCGCTTGCTCATCTTGCTGCGATCCTGGCCTAAAATCAACGACACATGGGCAAACTCAGGCGTCTGCCAGCCCAGCGCTTCAAAAATCAAAATCTGGCGGGGTGTGTTCGACAAGTGTTCCTCGGCTCTGATCACGTGACTGATCGACATGGTATGATCATCTATAACCACCGCGAAATTGTAGGTGGGAATGCCATCTGATTTTACAATGATAAAATCGCCGATTCCGCTGCATTCAAAAGAAACTTCCCCACGGACAAGGTCGTTGACCTTAATGATATGGTCTTCTGGCACCCGGAAGCGTATTACGGGCTTTCGCCCCGCCGCCTCCAGGGAGGCGCGATCCTCCGGCGTGAGGTTGCGGCAGCGGCCCATATAGCGGACCATCTCACCTTTTGCCAAAAGCTCTTCCCGCTCGGCTGCCAGTTCTTCCTCTGTGCAATAACAACGGTATGCCTGGCCGCTTTCCATTAACGCGCCGGCATACCGGCGGTAAAGGTCCAGCCTTTCCGTCTGGCGGTAAGGCTCATTGGGCCCACCCACCTGGATCCCCTCATCCCAGTCCAGGCCGAGCCAGCGCAGGGCATTGAGAATATTCTCCTCGGATTCCCGTGTAGAACGCTCCAAATCGGTATCTTCGATCCGGACTATTAAAGTGCCCCCGTAGCGGCGGGCAAAAAGCCAGTTAAACAACGCCGATCTGGCCCCTCCGATATGAAAGGGACCGGTAGGACTCGGCGCAAAACGGACTCGTACCGGCAACAAAATGGTTCCCCCTTAAGGCGCCAACCAGCCCGAAATCTTACTTTAGGCTGTTCTAATGACCCTTTTTATCGTAGCTTATTATAACACCTGTTTTATCCAGCAAGCAACTCTTTTGAACCTATAGGCCTTCGTACGACTGAGTTTCACACCGTCTGAAGCCCCTATTCCATATGGCAAGGAACTTATCCTTGGTAAATGAGTGCCGTACCATAAGCGGCAATCCCCTCGCCGGTACCGGTAAAGCCCAGCCCTTCGGTCGTCGTGGCCTTCACGTTAACCCTGTCAGTATTAATTTCCAAAGCTTGTGCCAGCTGAAATTCCATTTCTTCCATATAGGGGGCCAGTTTAGGCTTCTGGGCTACGAGCACAGCGTCTATATTACCCACTGTGAAACCCTTTTCGTTCAGCACTTCACCTACCTTTGACAACAGGATCAGGCTGTTTATTCCTTTATATCGGGCATCCGTATCCGGGAAATGGCGACCGATGTCACCGGCCCCGGCGGCGCCAAGCAGGGCGTCCATCACCGCATGCACTAGTACATCCGCGTCAGAGTACCCCAAAAGCCCCTTCTCATAAGGGATCTTGACTCCTCCCAGCACCAGCGGCCTTCCTTCGACCAGTTTGTGGACGTCATAGCCAAACCCTATCCTCATTGTTGGTCACCCCCTGCCTGCGCAGCCTTGAGCAGGGCGGAAGCCACGACCAGGTCCTCGGGGGTTGTAATTTTGATATTCTGGTAATTTCCGTACACCAATTTCACCGTCATTCCCAGCCTTTCCACCAACGCTGCGTCGTCCGTGGCCCTGAAGTTAGCCTCCCGGGCACAGCGGTGCGCGTTAAGAATAGCCTCGTAACGGAAAGCCTGCGGGGTCTGGGTCAACCACAGCCTGTCTCTGGGCAGGGTTTCAGCCACAAAACTGTCTGCCTGGGCCAGTTTAACCGTATCCTTGACAGGCACGGCACAGGTTGCAGCGCCATATTGCATGGCGGCCCCGATCACCATCTCCAGGTTTTCGTCGCGCAACAGGGGACGGACTCCGTCATGTATAACTACAATATCCGTATCAGGCGCAAGCGCCAGGAGGCCGCTGTAAACGGAATCCTGGCGCTCTTTTCCACCGTGCACGATGGCTGCTATTTTTCTGAGCCCCAGCTTTTCAACTACAGCCTGGCGGCAATATTCCTCTTCACCTTCGCCTACCGCTAACACTATAGCCTGCACCGACAGGCTGGCTTCAAGAATTCTTAATACGTACCCCAGTATGGGAACCCCGGCCAGAGTAAGAAACTGCTTCTTTATGTCCGACCCCATCCGGTGCCCGCAGCCGGCGGCAGGCACCACCGCCGCAACCTTAACCAATGGCGTTCACCTCACCCAGGTGAGCTTGTCCAGCGTCACCTCGTCTTTCAAACTTGGGCTTGGCAAAAATCATCCGCCCGGCGGCAGTCTGGAGAACGCTGGTAACCAGTACAGAGATAGTCTGGTTCATGTAGCGTTTGCCGTTGTCCACCACGATCATGGTACCGTCATCCAGGTAGGCAACCCCCTGGCCTATTTCTTTCCCATCTTTGACCAACTGAACGATCATTTCTTCGCCCGGCAGAACAACCGGCTTCACGGCGTTGGCCAGTTCATTGATATTGAGCACCTTAACGCCGTGCAGTTCAGCAACTTTGTTCAGGTTATAGTCGTTGGTGATGATTTTGCCGCCTAGTTTTTGACCGAGCTTGACCAGTTTGGTATCTACTTCGGCAACATCTTCCAAGCCCCGGTTGTTGTCATATATCTGGACCTTTATATCAGCATCTTTCCTCATCTTATTGAGAATATCCAGGCCACGCCTGCCCCGGTTCCTTTTCAAAAGGTCGGGAGAGTCGGCTATATGACGCAGCTCTTCCAGCACAAAGGCGGGAATAAGCATGATTCCCTCGATAAAACCGCTTTCGCATAACTCGGCAATCCGTCCGTCAATAATCACGCTGGTATCCAGGATTTTAAAATGCCCTGCCTTTAGCTCGGACTTTAAAGCGCGATCCTTGCCAAACTTAGGGAAACTGGCAAACAGCGCCAGGAGTTCTTCGCGCTTTTTAATGCCAATGCTTAAGCCCAGGTAAGATAATAGTAGCGTAATCACAATCCACAACACTTTACCGATAAGCCCCAAAAAGGACAGGAGATTCCCTATTAAATTGGCAATTATAAGTCCCATAATCAAACCAACCGAGCCCATGACCAGATCCTGGGTCGGGGTCCGCTGCAGGTACTGCTCGATAACTACAGTCAAGCGCACTGCCCCGGTCATGAGTGGACGAGCCAGCAGTATCCCGGCCAGCAGGCCAATCAGAGTCGATAAGCCCATCACCCCTAGCCTGAAATGCTGAGGCAGATCAGTTAAGAAGGCAACGAAGCCGCTGTTAACCAGGAAAAAGCCACAAGCCACACCAGATCCAGTAAAAGCAGCCAATAAGATAAAATAAACTGCTTTTTTCACTGTCTTTTTTTCACCCCCTCTCTAATTTAACGATATTATAACTTGTTTTATATGACTCTATTATATTTGTTTCAGGAATAGCACATCAAGCAAAAATAATGGGGTTTTAGCAATATGTAAAAAATAAAGCGCCAGTTTAACCTGGCGCCATTAGGCGAAGGCACCGTCAAGCATCGATTGTGCTTTATCCTCTTCCAACTCTGTAGCTAGAACCAGTTCGCTGATTAAAATCTGCCTGGCATTCTCCAGCATTTTTCTCTCACCCGAGGAAAGCCCTTTTTCACGGTCCCTCTTAATCAAATTGCGCACTACCTCAGCAACCTCAAAGACATTACCACTCTTTATTTTTTCAAGGTTGGCTCGGTACCTCCGGTTCCAATTGGGAGACATGGCCGAAGACTGCTGGCGCAGGATCTGCAAGACTTCCTGGACACCTTCCGAGTCGATGACTTCCCTAAGTCCAACGCCTGCACCGTTGTTGATCGGAATCATCACCTTCATATCGCCGACAGGGAGACGCAGTATATAATACTGCCGCCTTTCCCCGAGGACTTCCTTTTCCTCGATGGCCTCGATGACTCCCGCACCGTGCATCGGGTACACCACTTTATCTCCAATTTTGAACAAGGCCGTACCCTCCTTAAAAGTTTAACACGTTTAAAGTATAGCACAAAAGGCATCCTCTGTCAAATAAACTATAATTTTAGCATAGCCTTAAGATAGTGTCAACATAATTTTAGGAATATATTTATCATTTTATACCAATTACAAAGGCGTGGTATCAGCCACGCCTTTGTAATACCCGTTTTATATTTATTTTGGCAAGTGCTTAAGGTCATATGGTTTAACTGTGTCTATCCTGCAGCAGCATGTCGCGGTAGCGGCTTAAACCTTCCTTGATGGAGCGGGCACGGACCTCCCCTATGCCCTCTACCTCGTCCAATTCCTCAATAGTGGCTGCAAGTGTTTTATTTAATGCCCCGAAGGTCTTAACAAGGTTGTCAATAACAGGCAGGGGCAGTCGTGGTATCTTCTGTAAAATGCGGTAGCCCCGCGGCACCACATGTTGGTCCAGGATACTGGCGCTGCCGGGGTAGCCCAGGGCTCTGGCAATCAAGGACAGGTCCAGGAAATCCTCGGCAGGCCAGCTGCCAATTACGCCCAGGATAGCAGCTGGCGCCTTATCGACCAGGGTGGTAGCATAGTCCTGAATGACTAGCAGGCCCTCTTCCTCGACATTGGATACCAACTCCTCCATCTGCATGGTAATCAGCCGGCCTTCCACCCCCAACTCGCTGGTATACCGGTCAATTTCCTTGACCACTCTTAAGACCATTTCCACCCGCTGAATGACCTTAGCCACGTCAAAGAGAGTGGCTGACTCCTGAAACTCCATAACGCTTAAGCCCACCAGAAACTTATCCAGTACCGAGCGGTATTTTTCAAGGGTCTGGATAGCCTGGTTGGCCTTGGTCAGGATGACTCCAAGGTCTCGCAGAACGTATTTAAGAGTACCTTTATAGATAGTAATTACACCGCGTCGCTGGGATATGGCAATAACCAAGGTCCCAGTCTGCCTGGCTACCCGCTCAGCTGTGCGGTGGCGGATGCCCGTCTCGCTGGATGGAATGTTTTGACTGGGTACCAGCTGGGTATTGGCTGCCAGAATCTTTTTAGCATCCTTGCTGAGGATGATCGCGCCGTCCATTTTAGCCAATTCATATAGGTTTGAAGGACTGAAGTTGGCATTAATCTCAAAACCGCCTTCAGTGATTTCCATAACCTCCGGGTTTTCGCCCAGGACAATTAGCCCTCCGTTTTTTGCCCGCAGGACATTCTCCAGTCCATCCCGCAAAGGTCTGCCCGGAGCTACCGAACGTAGTACTCTTAATAGCTTGTCTTCCGCTTTTTCTTCCTTCATGGTTCACCTCACGCCAATAAAGCCAATTCCAGCGCCCCGGCCAGTGTATCCGCTCTGAGTAAGCCGTCATCGTCCCCGGGCAGGGCGGCGCCGTTGCTGGACATCAGAAAGCGGCTAAAACCCATTTTAAACGACTCTCTGATCCTTTTCTCTACACCTGTAACGGGGCGCAGTTCTCCGGTCAAACCGATTTCACCGGCAAATGCCATACCGGGATCTACCGGGATGTCCCTGAAGCTCGAGGCCAGCGCACAGGCCACCGCCAAATCTGCCGCAGGCTCGTCCAACCTTACGCCGCCCACAGCATTGACATAGATATCCTGGTTCCCCAGGTTGAAACCCATCCTTTTTTCAAGCACGGCGGTGATCAGGGCCACCCGGTTGTAGTCCACACCGGCTGTCATGCGGCGGGGATTACCATAGCTCGTCGGGCAGACCAGCGCCTGTATTTCCACCAGGAGCGGCCTGGTCCCTTCAAGAGCCGCCACCACTGCGGTCCCGGCAACGTCCCCCTTGGGGCGTTTGGTCAGGAATATGGCGGAAGGGCTGGCTACCTCAACCAGGCCTCTGTCGCTCATTTCAAATATGCCGATTTCGTTAGTTGAGCCAAACCGGTTTTTGACACCGCGCAAGATACGGAAAAACTGGTGCCGTTCCCCTTCCAGGTAAAGCACCGTGTCCACCATGTGCTCCAGCACCCTGGGGCCGGCCAGCATCCCTTCTTTGGTCACGTGTCCGACTAAAAATATCGATATCCCTGTCGTCTTGGCCAGTCTCATCAGTTGGGCGGCGCATTCGCGCACCTGGCCGACACTGCCGGGAGCAGAAGCAAGATCTGACTTGAACATGGTTTGAATGGAATCCACTACCGCCACCGGAGGAGCGATGTGCCGGAGGTGCTTCTCGACCTGATCGATATCCGTTTCACAGGCCAACAGCAGGCTAGGCGACAGCGCCCCCAGGCGCTCAGCTCTGAGACGCACTTGACGGGCTGACTCTTCTCCTGATATGTACAGTACCGGCATCCTGCAGCTGAGCAGATGAGCAACCTGCAGCATCAGGGTGGACTTGCCTATGCCGGGGTCACCCCCCACTAAAACCAGGGAACCCGGCACCAGTCCTCCACCCAAAACCCTGTCCATTTCGGCCATTTCGGTGGGGAAGCGTTCCTCTTCCTGGGTGGGCACTTCGGTGACGGGACATGGTTTAAGCAATCCATTGACTGCTGCAGGGCTAACAGTTTTGGGCTGATCCAGCTCTTCCACTAAACTGTTCCAGGCTCCACAGCCTGGACAGCGGCCTAGCCAGCGAGTCGACTGCTGCCCGCATTCCTGACAGCAGAATTTAGACTTTACACGCATTGACAGAAAACCCCATCTTTAGATTGTTTCTAAATTATAACATTACCAGGAATATCCTACAAGGGGCATTAAAGCTGTCATGTATGGGGCAGGGGACGGTTTTCTGTCGCACCGTCTCACCTGTCTCATACACAACCGCTGATGCGACTGGTATTATTTACTATCTCATTCTGATGAGACAAGTTTCCTAATAGTGGAAAGTACAGGCTGTCCGTTTTTATCATAGTAAAAAGCAAAGGAAACATTGTCTCCCTTAACCAGGCCTGCCCCGGCAAGTTCTGGAGGGGAAAGGAACATCTTAGCCTCGTCACCAACATAAATAACCATCAGGTTGTTGTCAACGCACCCGGCAAACCGTCCTGTCCAGCTTTTAACCTCCTTATCCGCAGGCATGGCGGGCTGCGATAAACCGGTTGCTTCACCTGTGACCGGTTCTTGACCCGGGACTGACGCAGCAGGTGTCTGTATGTTGGTAATGGGGGGCGCCGACGGCGCTTCCGGCTTGGTGGTGGTACTAGCAACAAAGTAAACGTAGCCGGTCATGAACAGGAAGATGGTTACAATAATGATTGGCATTCCAAGGGCGGGTTTTTCCACGTTGCCTTTCCTCCTTGAATTTCAGCAGTGTCTGAAAACTTGGCGCGATGGTCGTAAGCCGTAGTTCGTTGGTATTCCGGCTCAGGCTAACTTATACACCTGGTTCAGGTAAAACCTTCTTGATGGAAAGGCTTTCTCCTTCCATATCAAGCAGCACCCGGTCTCCACGCTTGAAAGTTCCCGTAAGCAGTTCTTCTGAGAGCCGGTCCTCAATCAGGCGCAGGATGGCGCGACGCAGTGGCCTGGCCCCGTAATTTTCATCGTACCCCTCTTTGGCAAGCAGGTCCTTGACGGGTTCAGTGACTTCGATATCGATATCGTTTTCCTTCATCCTGGCTGCAACTTCTTTCAGCATCAGATTGACAATCTCCCGGATATGCTCCTGCGAGAGAGCGTGGAACACAATGATCTCATCAATCCTGTTGAGGAACTCTGGCCTGAAGGTCCGCCGCAGTTCCTCGTTAACTTTGTTTTTCATGCTCTCATAGTTGTCTTCCGCAGCCTTACCGGTCCGGAAACCCATCGTCGCTTCCCGCCTAATGGTCTGCACCCCCACGTTGGAGGTCATGATAATCACCGTGTTGCGAAAATCGATGGTACGGCCTCTGGCATCGGTGAGCCTGCCATCCTCCATTACCTGCAAAAGGATATTAAACACATCGGGGTGGGCCTTTTCGATTTCATCCAGCAACACGACCCTGTAGGGGCGCCGCCTGATTGCCTCGGTAAGCTGTCCAGCCTCTTCGTAGCCCACGTAGCCGGGGGGCGCCCCTACCAGACGGGATACGGAGAATTTCTCCATATACTCGGACATATCAAGCCTGACCATGGCATCCTCGCTGCCAAACAATACTTCGGCCACGGCCTTGGCCAACTCGGTCTTGCCGACACCGGTCGGCCCGAGAAAAATGAAGGAACCGATGGGTCGTTTGGGATCCTTCAAACCGGCACGGGCGCGACGTACAGCCCGTGATATGGCACGAATCGCTTCGTCCTGCCCCACTACCCGCTGGTGCAGGACTTCTTCCATTTTCATCAACCTCTCGGACTCTGCCTCTTCAATCTTATTAACCGGGACACCGGTCCAACTGGAGGTGATATGGGCAATATCTTCCTCATCTACAACGAGGTCAACGCCACCCTTCTGCTGTTTCCAGGATTCCCTAAGGCCTTTCAGGGAGGACCGCAGCTTTTGCTCCTGGTCGCGCAATTCGGCGGCTTCCTCAAATTCCTGGCTGTTAACCGCAGCTTCTTTTTCCTTCTGCAGAACCTCCAACCTTTTTTCCATATCCTTTAATTCTGGCGGGGCCACAAAAGCCTGCAACCTGACCCGCGAACCAGCCTCATCCAAAAGGTCAATGGCCTTATCAGGGAGGAAGCGGTCAGGGATATAACGGCTGGATAACTTCGCAGCCGCCTCTAAGGCTGTGTCTGTATATCTCACCCGGTGGTGTGCCTCGTACCTGTCCCTGAGCCCCCTCAGGATCTGGATGGTCTCATCTACCGAGGGCTCTGCCACGTTAATGGGCTGGAAGCGGCGCTCGAGAGCCGCGTCTTTTTCTATATGCTTGCGGTACTCGTCCATAGTAGTAGCGCCGATGCACTGCAGCTCTCCTCTGGCCAGAGCTGGTTTTAGAATGTTGGCGGCGTCGATGGCCCCTTCCGCTGCGCCCGCACCGACCAGCGTATGGAGCTCATCTATAAACATGATGATATTGCCGTCTTGACGGATTTCCTCGATTATTTTTTTAAGACGCTCTTCAAACTCTCCGCGGTACTTGGTGCCTGCCACCAGTGTCCCCATATCAAGAGTAACCACTCTCTTGCTAGCCAGCGTCTCCGGAACATTGCCTGCTGTAATGCTCTGGGCCAGCCCCTCTGCAATGGCGGTCTTGCCGACACCCGGCTCACCGATCAGAACCGGGTTGTTTTTGCTGCGCCTGCTTAAAACCTGAATAACTCTCTCAATTTCCTTTTCACGGCCTACGACCGGATCAAGTTTGTCCTCTTTGGCCATAACGGTCAGGTCCCTGCCGAATTGGTCCAGGGTGGGTGTGGCGCTGCTCCTGCCATTACCGGTAGTTTGCCCCTCATCAGGAACCTGCCCGCCCTGGAGGTGAGCTAGGGCGGCCCTAACCTTGCGGTAATCGACCCCGTAGGCGCCTAAAATTTGGGCGGCTACACCTTCTCCTTCACGAATCAACCCCAGCAGCAGGTGCTCCGGCCCAACATAGCTGTGGCCCATCCGGTGCGCCTCATCAATAGAAAGCTCCAGCACTTTTTTTGCCTTGGACGTCATAATTGGCTCAGTCGGAGGTGCTTCCTGGGCAAGCTCAACCATCTGGCTAACTGCAGCCCGTACCCGTTCCGGGTCTAGGCCGACAGCCCCGAGAACCTTGGCAGCCATACTCTCACCCTCCAGGATCAGGCCAAGCAGCAGATGTTCTGTGCCAACGTAGGGATAGCCGGTTCTTTTAGCTTCTTCCTTGGCTAAAATTAATACTTTGTTTGCCCGCTCGGTGAATCTCTCTTTCATATAGACACCTCCCAAATCACTTCACTGTGGTAAATCCTCGAATTCCTTACGAACCAGCGCCGCCCTGAAGGCATACCTTTGCGAGGCTGGCAGCTCTTTCCCGTTAAGCTTGTATAAAAAAGCTGGTCTTATTTTGATCATGAGCTCGTTTAATTGGCTGGGTTTGATCCCTGCAATAATATTCAAGTCCACACCTAGACGCAGGTCGGAAATCAGCCGCATAGCTTCTTCCGATGTAAGGAGCCTGGCGCACCTCAAGGTTCCGTAGGCGCGGTAAACGCGGTCCTCGACAGCCTCCCGGCGCTGTTGGTATAACAAGCTGCGGGCGGCCTGCTCCTGGGACAGGATATGCCGGGTGCTGACCAGCAGGTTGTTGCAGATTTCTTCTTCCGACTGGCCCAAAGTAATCTGGTTGGAAACCTGAAACAGGTTCCCCTGAGCTTCTGTTCCCTCACCATAAAGTCCCCGCACGGTAAGTCCCAGCTTGCTGATGGCGCTAAGTACCACGCCCAGCTGCTTGGTAAGTATGAGGCCCGGCAGATGCAGCATGATCGAAGCCCTCATCCCGGTACCGACGTTGGTAGGGCAGGTGGTCAGATAGCCCAATTTTTCCGAAAAAGCATAATCAAGTGTTTTCTCCAAACCATCGTCGATGTTGTCGATGATTTCCCAGGCTTCTTTAAGCTGCAGGCCCGGCAGGAGGCACTGGATGCGCAGGTGATCTTCTTCATTGACCATAATGCTGACTACTTCATCGTCACGCAGGACAATAGCCTTGGATTGGTAATTGTTGATAAATTCCGGGCTGATTAAGTGCTTATCTACTAGTATTTGCCTTTCCACCGGGGATAATTCGCCCAATATGCTTAATTCAAGGGGGCCGAGGAGGTTCTTGGCCTCATTGTTGACAATAGCCAGCCTGACCGCTTGAACAACCTCCTCTGCCCTTGTCTGGTCGAGTAGATGAGGAAAGGGTATACCGGCAAGATTCCGGGCGATCCTAACCCGGCTGCTAATTACGATGTTTGACCCCTGTCCCTCTGCGTCCATCCAGCCGCTATGGGCGTTATCTATTGTTTCCCTGATCGGCATCAACCCTCACTCCCCTCGTCAAGGTTCTTTTCCAACTGCCGGATGGTGTCTCGGAGATCGGCCGCCTGCTCAAATTCCTCACGGCTGATAACCTCCTGCAACTGCCCTTTGAGGCTTTCAATAGCTTTTAATACCTTGGCGCGTCCTCCGGTACGTTCCGGCACCTTGCCGGTATGCCGGATATTGCCGTGAATCCTACGTAAGAGCGGCAGGAGCCTCTCTTCAAAATGGGAGTAACAGCTGTCGCAACCCATTAAGCCCAGTTTAACAAACTGTCCTTCAGCCATACCGCATTGCTCGCACTTTTCGCCTGTGTCCACCGCCTGGCTGCTGCCTGCCCCACCCAGTTCATGTAAAAAACCGGCTAAAAAATTGTTCAGGTTCAGTTGAGGGACAAAACCAAATCCCTGGGGTTGGATTTCTCCGGCACAGGCCTGGCAGATATGGGTTTCTTTCTTGCTCCCGTTGGTAATTTCGGTGATATGAACCGTTGCCGGTCGCTGTCCGCAGCGCTCGCACAACATAGTCAAAAACCTCCTTATTACAGGTACTAATCCCGTAAGACCGCCGTAATCATCGTTTTTAGTATTGCCGCGCGCAGGTGTTCCTGGGTTTGCGCCTCCACGAGCTGCGGGTAGCGCCCAACTGCCGCTTGCATTATCCGGGCCTCCCGCAGTGAGATCAGTTCTTCTTCGATGAGACGTCCAAGCATTCCCTCAGCATCATTCTGAGAAATGGCGTCCCCGATTAATTCAGAAATATCCAGAATGAGCCCCGCCCTCTGGTCCAGAGGTATTTTCACAATCCGGATATACCCGCCACCGCCCCGCCGGCTTTCTACGAGGTAACCGTGACCGGTTGAAAACCGGGTGGTTAAAACATAATTAATCTGGGAAGGAACACAACTGAAACGCACGGCCAGCTGGCTCCTCTGAATCTCTACAAAATCTCTAGGACTATTTGAAATTAGGCTTTTGAGGTACTGCTCGATCAGATCGGAAATATTGGACATGCCCTGAAACCACCCCCAAAACAGGCTTCCATTTGACCTTAACTGACTTTAGTCTTATTATAAACAAAATTCTCTCATTTTGGAATACCTTTTAAATATTTTTACCTTTTAGCTATACCCTAAACGTAAGAAAGATAATAAATTAGCCGCAAGTGACCTGTGGACAGTCATACGCGGCTTGTTAGGATAAAAAAAAACGTGCTTTTAGCACGGTTTTGTTTTTTATATGGCTCCCCGAGTAGGATTCGAACCTACAACCTACCGGTTAACAGCCGGTTGCTCTACCGTTGAGCTATCGAGGAACGAAAAAATGAAATCCATCTTCCACGCACATAAATATACTACGTTCTAAGACTCAAGTCAAGCGTCGTATCACTGCAACAGCTGATAGCAATGCCCGGCCAGAAGCAATTATCTTTCCCTGATTTTTGATAGTAATACGTTTTGAATCTGAAGCTACCCGGAATATCAAAACATCCGTGCTGCCTAGAAATGTGGGTGCGATTGAAATTGCACCTACATTTCTGGGTATTCATATCCTGTTGGAGCCACGTCAGCAATATGCACGTAAATCGCAGGACCTATAAATAAGCGGTGCATTGTATTATTATCTCGCACTGTGACAGTAATTATTGTCGTAGGCAAACGTTTCGGTTATATTACCGGGATGCTTATGACTGATCCCGCGGTATTTTCATCGTAGATGGCTGTGGAGCTGTTACCGAAGGGGCTGGTCATTAATCGTAAAACATTACGCATTCGTCTTTGACTTGCCCCTCATTGGCAATGAAGGGCATCTGAACAATGGATACCTTTTCAGCTAAAGCGCTAAGGTCTCCAATTGGTTCGCCTGCTTCAGCAATTAGACCGATACTTAGAAAATACATGGCCAATGCGGTAAGAAGGGGGGTAAGAAAATCTTGAATGATTGTTTACAATTTCTCTCATCCTGTGCCTCCTCGTACAAATTAAATCTTCTTAAGGAATTGTCCTTTTTTACTCAGGGGAAACCTCCTTTCAATGCCAATCTAAAAATCAGCCGCTGCAACAAGACTAAAAAGCCCGCATGCATCCCGTGTGACCGAATGCTGCGGACTTCTTGTGACTTACCTTTCGGCAACCCGGCTGTCAATAGTCGGCATAAAGCCCAACCGTAGACCCGTGGCTTTGCGTCCCTGGCTTTCACCAGGTTTGCTCTTTCGTGGGACTTTAATTTTT
>JAQVOH010000007.1:0-1152 GCA_028702695.1 Desulfotomaculaceae bacterium | reverse complement strand
AGCCTATCCAATACTACAGCCAACATCTCCCTCGTTACATTTTCTTGCGGTCCCGTGCCGTCCATTATACCTTTTAATGTTGCCTTATTCCACGATTTACTCGCCCAGGGACTGGCTGAAGAATACTGTGAACTTTTGATTTCATTCAACATGACATCGCTGGCATGCTGCCAACTCCAGAAGCTAATTCCCGGTAACCCCAGTTCACCAGCAGTTTTCATAAAGCTTGTAATTTCCCCGGATTTTATATCGTCGTAACTCTGGCCTACGGGAGCTACTGCAAGACCAAATTGGCTGTGCTGCTGCACGCATTTTTTTAAAGCATCTACTGGGGACATTCCAAAATCACCCCAATATACCTGCGGCAATGCCACATCACAAAAGGCTGAAAACCCCTTATAGGGAAATTTGGCATGATATGCTGGGAGGGCAAAGGTGCTGTAACCCAGTTTGACATTCTGAAATACTGATGATGAAGATATCCCGCTGGATAAAGAAGCTGCTTTTTTCTCACCATTCTGGTTCTCATATTCTATTTCTGCATCAATAATCAACCAGTCAGCCCCACCCTTAACTGCTTTTTCCATACATTTTATTTCACCAGAAATATTGTTACCATAACTGTAGCCCCATGCCCCAACAAACAATCCGGCCTCTTTTGCGGCGCCAGCAATCCGGTCTAATTGATCCCAATATCGTAGGCCATCCCATGCTTTGACGAGCAACCCTGTTAAACCCAAGCCAACTGCTTTGGTAATAATATTTTTAATTACACCCTTTTCTACAAGATCCAATTCCCATATCCACATCTGCTTACCGACCCATGGACCCATTTCCACCACTCCTTTGATCTATTATTGGTTATAACTACCATATGCAATAAATATATCCTTGCGAACAAAAACAAAAATAAAAAACCTCATGGTGTTCACCATGGGGCATTAATAAGTACCATCGGCGCTCTAAGAGCTTAACTTCAGTGTTAGGAGCGGAAAAATTGGCATTAAAATAAACAAACCTCACGGTTTCCGTGAGGTTTGTTTTATAAAATTAATCTGGCGACGACCTACTCTCCCAGGGACCAACGTCCCAAGTACCATCGGCTCAGGAGGGCTTAACTGCCGTGTTCGGGATGGGAACGGGTGTACCCCC
>JAQVOH010000157.1 GCA_028702695.1 Desulfotomaculaceae bacterium | reverse complement strand
CTAAAATGGTTTCTGGTGACAATGTCGGAGGGGGTACACCCGTTCCCATCCCGAACACGGCAGTTAAGCCCTCCTGAGCCGATGGTACTTGGGACGTTGGTCCCTGGGAGAGTAGGTCGTCGCCAGAATTTTATATCGCGGAGTAGAGCAGCTGGTAGCTCGTCGGGCTCATAACCCGAAGGTCAGGGGTTCAAATCCCTTCTCCGCAACCAAGTTATCAAGGTCACCCTATTAGGGTGACCTTTTTGCATGATGATATGGGCAGTTTACACATTTCCAGCTTGGCCTGGTGCTGGCGACGCCTGTTGGAAGTGAGGGTGAACCCGCAGCAACTGAGTTGATGAAAATTTTATATGGTTTTCAGCTTAATTTAAGAATCGAGGGCTAAAATATAGTTAATCCTGGCACCGCCTTAATAGCAAAAAATAACCGGTCACTGGCCGGATTACATACCAAATCATCCTTTTCCCAACCTCCTTTTCTTTCTTTAAGCCCACCCTTTAAAGGGTGGGCTTAAATTTTCCTCGGTGGGTACTGGTGAGCGTTTAGTATTAAAAGAAATGGAATACCACTTTTTGGGTGGCAACTGGGAATCCGTTTGTATATGATAATTAAAAAGGGTGACACCAAATGCTTGAAAGGAAACATCATCACAGGTATGGTGGGTCTACATCTTACGAACATGGTCACTTACACAAATGTTCAGGATGTACCGAGTCGTCTACCGAAGTGGGGTATAACCATTATCACCGCATCTTTATAATTGTAAAAGATAGAAAATATGGTCATGACCACGAAATAAAAATAATTACCGGCCCTGCTATTTATAATAAGCATGGGCATTTTCACCGGATTATCTCTGAAACAAGCTTAAATGGCAGGCCAATGCATAAGCACCGCTTCGAAAGAGTTACATCGCCACCTATTGGTTATTATTATTGACATCTCTACCCTGTATAAATAATGTAATCCTCAACTCCACGAACATTCATGGTAACCCTTTGCTTTCCCGTTCATATCATAAATACTTGTTACCCCCCCCTTGACCACTCAAACTCTTGTTTGCTATAATACCTCTAAGAACATATATTCGAGGGGGTATTTTTCATGTCCGCTTTTGACCAAATCCAATCCACCGCCGAAGGTGCCATCCAGGAACTTGAAGCCGAGATAGTTTGTCTTGAAGAACAGATAGAAGCCCACCACCAGCGTATCCAGGGTGCCCGGGTCCAAATTCAAGCATTAAAGATGTTTCTCAGTCCCGAGGAAAAAGGAAAGGGCATGTTGGATAATGGTGCTCTTACGGGAGCCGTTCTTGAAACCATAACAGAACTTCACCCGCAGTCTGTCCACTATAGGGATCTTTCCGATCTTATAATTCAAAAAGGATATGAAATCTCTGGTAAGCAGCCAGAAAAAACGGTTTTGAACTGTCTCTTTAAGCTGACAAAGACAGGTAAAGCAAAGAGTTCGGGCAAGGGGTACTATGAAGCTATTGATGGTCTTGAAGAGGTGAAGCTTCAATGAATTCTATGGAGCAACAAAACAAACTTATAACTGTTCTACCAGGACGGCATTAGTAAAGTGTGGTTATTATGAAAAACGACGCAACTGGATTGAGGTTGAAACTGGGTAAAAGAGCGCTAGTAGCTAGTCTCAAAGTATCAAAAGCCCTTCTGCAAAGCCCTTGCATAAGGGGCTTTTTACGTACGGATAGAACTTGAAGAACTTGCATTGCCGAAAACCCATCATTTTTCATAATAATAAGAGTATAATTATGATACAGTATTCTCCAGGTGGTTTTTCATTTCTTCCAGTAGGATAATTTTAGCTGTTGGCGAATAATTCCACTAATTGCTACACCACCTGGATATTAATTATATTTAAGGAGATATTCACAGCATGATCAAAAAATGGCCCAAGGTACTTAAGGTCACTGTAATAAGTATCCTGGTTCTTATTTTTTTAACATTAAGTATCTCAATCTCGGGTTACTTTTATGGTAACAGGGTTTTTTCCGCTTTATCCGGCGAAAAGTCCGTAACAGCTTTATTTGACCAGAACTCCTTTATTTACAGCCAAAACGGGACTCTGGTAAAGGAAATTCACGGTGAAATTAACCGGATCCCTGTCCTGGTTGAGAAGATTCCTAAACACGTTCAACAGGCCTTTGTGGCAATTGAAGATGAAAGGTTCTACAAGCATCATGGGGTAGATCCAAAAGCAATCATACGAGCGCTTTACAACTATTATAAGGAAGGCCAGCTCACGGAGGGTGCCAGCACTATCACCCAGCAAACCATGAAGATGTACTTCTTAACCCCGGAGCAAAGCCTGTGGCGAAAAATTAAAGAGGCCATCCTGGCTGTAGAGTTTGAACGTCGCTACTCAAAAGATAAAGTTTTGGAGCTATATTTAAACCGGGCATATTTTGGGGAAGGCGCCTACGGTATCCAAACTGCGTCAAAAGTGTATTTCAATAAGGAATCTTCGGGGCTCACCATAGCCGAAGGGGCGCTGCTCGCTGCCCTGGTTCAGGCGCCAAGCTTTTTTGATCCATATATTAACCCGGATTTTGCTACCCAGCGGCGCAATATTGTTATTGAAAAACTGATTAAGCAGGGGTATATAAGCGGTGATCAGGTGGAAGAAGCCCTCCTGGCGCCACTAAATTTGAAAGATGGCCGGGATATTGAAATCAACCACTCTTATTTTACTGATTATATAATTGATGAAGCAATCAGTGTCGTAGGCGAGGAAAAATTGCTCAAAGGCGGGCTCAAAATCTATTCGACAATGGAGCCCGAAATACAAAATATAGCTGAAAAAGTATTCGAGCAGTCTTATTTATTCCCTTCTGCAAAGGTGGAAGCTGCGGTGGCCCTGCTGGAAAACGGCACGGGAGAAATAAAGGCTTTAGTCGGAGGCAGAAAGTATGTAACAAGGCATGGTTTCAATCGGGCGACTCAACTTTCCAGGCAGCCTGGCTCGGCCTTTAAGCCGGTAGCGGTTTATGCACCGGCCTTTGAGGCTGGTTACAGCCCCGAATCAATAGTTTCCGATACCCCATTCAAAGTTGGCAACTATGAGCCACATAATTCCGGTGGGGATTTTTACGGGCAGATCAGTATCCGGACAGCCGTGCAGTGGTCACGCAATGTCGCCGCAGTACGTCTGTTAAACCAGATCGGGGTCGATAAAGGTTATGAGATGGCAGGTAAACTGGGTTTTAATTTAGCAGAAGATGACCGTTGCCTGCCGCTGGCCTTGGGAGGCTTAACCAGAGGGGTTTCCCCGTTACAAATGGCCGGGGCGTATGCCGCGTTTGCAAATCAGGGCGTATATATAGAACCGCATGCCATCAAATATATTGAAGATCCGGAAGGTCAAATTATTTACACCCACCCGGAGGGAACCGCCGTGATGAACGTTTCCACGGCCGATGCTATAAAAGATGTTTTACGTGCAGCCGTGCAGTCTGGTACCGGCTACAGGGCAGGTATCCGTGGTACTGAGGTTGCCGGCAAGACAGGTACCACTGAATTGCCGGCAACACCCGTATTCAGTGGTCTTAGCGGCAATAAAGACGCCTGGTTTGTCGGTTTCACCTCCCGTTACACCGCTGCGGTATGGATGGGCTATGACGAAAAAGACATGGATAGGCATCACTATCTGACCTCCTACGGCGGCAATCAGCCGGCAGACATTTTCCGGACGACAATGGCTGGCGCCATGGGGCTGAGTGCGGAGCCGCCCGTAAGGACCCAAGATGTTCGGGTGCAGGAAGAAGAAAAGAAACAGGATGATCCCGGCAAGCAGGTCGACACGCAGCGAAAAGAAAAACAAGAGCCGAAAAATGACGACAACCACTACCAGGAGCAGTTAAAAGAGCAGGAAAAGAAAACACCGGGTAGTACTGAAAAACCACAAGGTGAGCCAAAAGAGCAAGATACGCCCAAAGTAGTTCCGCTGGAACCAGAGAAACAGGAGAATAATGTAGGCCAGAAAATTTGAAGATAATTATGGCTTAAACGATGTTCAGTTTAGCTCCAACGAGTTCACTGGCAATAACTTCTATGCACCTATTACATATTTTTTAAAATTACAAAAGCAAATTTTTTTTGCTATGTTATTATTTACTACACCCGGTATCGCAAAGCTAATCCAGGAAGATAAATTACCCGCATGGTATATGCCTTTGGGAACAATGCTGCAGATGTACAGAGAACAAGGCAGAGGCATGCCGGGTGTCATGTCAAAGGTTGGTCTTGGTACTTTCATGGACTCACGTGTTGATG
>JAQVOH010000156.1 GCA_028702695.1 Desulfotomaculaceae bacterium | reverse complement strand
CCGAGGGCTGCCTGAATAAAGATGGATATCGTTTCTTTGACTTTCTCCTGGCCGATGTAGTCTTCCAGCTTGCTAGGCCGCAGGCTGTTTTCAGTTTCAAATTCCTCCGGCTTGGAGGCAGCAGAAATAAGTCTATCTTCCATATGTTACTCCTTAACCGTCTTAAGATTTAACCAGCTGCCGTAAAGCCTTTTTCACCAGTTCTGCGACCGGAGGTTCCTCATTAAATCCGGCCAGAGCTTCCTTAACTCCCTTATGGGCTTCCGTCGCAGAGTAGCCCAACGCCTCCAGCGCGGCCACCGCGTCAGTTATCAATCCGGCCTGTTTACGGCCGGGCACATCTTTAAGAGATGTCAACGATATTTTGTCTTTAAGTTCGAGGATAATCCGCCCGGCCGTCTTCTTGCCAATTCCAGGTACTCTGGTTAAGGCGCTCAAGTCTTCATTGACTATGGCCTGGCCAAGCTCCCCTGGCGCAAACAAAGTCAGTGCAGCCAGCGCTCCTTTGGGCCCAACCCCGGATACGTTCAAAAGCTTTAAAAAATACTCGAGCTCCCCCCGTTCCCGGAAGCCATACAAACTAATATCATCTTCCCGAACCGCGAGGTGCGTGTGCAGCATAATTTGGCCGCCAGGCTCCGGCAGACTGTGCATCAGGGACAAAGGCACCTGAACCCGATACCCAATCCCACCCACCTCAATGATTACCGCACCGTCCTCTTGCTCAGCTAACCTGCCACTAAGAAAAGCGATCATATATACTTCCTTTCCCAATCATATAGGTGGGCATGGCATATCGCAACTGCCAGCGCGTCCGCCACATCATCAGGGCCCGGAACGGAAGGTAAGCAAAGGATTGTCTTGACCATGTACTCTACTTGCGCTTTGGCAGCCCGCCCATAACCTACCACGGCCTGTTTCACCTGCAGGGGGGTATATTCAAACACAGGGAGCCCTGCTTCTGCAGCCGCGAGCAGGATAACTCCCCTGGCGTGCCCTACCGCCAGGGCAGTACGCGCATTATTGTTAAAAAAGAGTTCTTCCACGGCGACATGGGCAGGATTGTTCTGCCTGATGATATTAAAAAGTCCCCGGTAAAGTATTTGCAACCTTTCAGCAAGAGGGAGCCCTGCTTGGGTCCGGATGCAACCACACTCTACCATTGAAAAACGGTTGCCCCGAAAATCAACCAGACCGAAACCGGTGATAGCGGTACCGGGATCAATTCCAAGTATCAGCATATAATTTACGTTGTTTCCTATATCTTCATTTATTTAGCCAATATTTTATTGACCATTGTTATCTATGTTACCATATTATTGCGGAACTGATGTTCGTGTCAATCATTTATGTTAGGTTTATTTATTATTCATTAACCAATTAGCCTGCTCCTCTTTAAAAACAGTGAACCAATCAAATATTTTATAGCTAATGCTGCTCTTCACCGTGCTCATCTATATTTTCAAGGGCCGCATTGAGGGCTTCTTCAGTTGTAAACTCCAAATCACCCCGTAGCATTGCTGCGGCGCTGCCAGATAGTTTTTGGAAATCCATAGCCTGCTGCAGTTTTATTTGCAGGTCATTGGGGAGGTCTGCAGCAGCAATTGACTCAACCCTGACAATCTTTTCGTTATAACCGAGAGGCCCTTCGTATATTGCCATACGGCCCTGAAAAAGACCCAGGTGCTGATAGTTTTTGTGTATGGAACACAACTGCTCAGATTGCTCGGTTAAAATCAAGGATTTTGGATCATGAAAGGTTACCCTCCACCGACCTGGGGCGAATTTTGCAACCAGTTCCTTACGGCTAAATCCTCTTAAATCTTCTGGAGCCAGCTCTTTTTCAATGACTTCAACATCCTTACATACGAAAAGCCTTTCCCGGGTCAGGAGCGTATCAGAGACAACCCTGGGGTTGAAGAAATCGACCTGATTTTGAAATACTGCAAAATACTTGCCCTCTGGGAGGTTGACTAACCGGCTGGCACAAAACATTCCTGCCGCCACTAGTATTAAAGTAAACGATAGTAATAGTACTGCCGCCAATATTTTATTATTGTTCAAAACCATCTGCTTACCATATCCCTTTTAATATTAACATTATGATCATATTATTGCCATATTTAGGGATTCAATAACATGCTCACTAAAAAAAAGATAATGCCCCAAACTCGTTTGAGTTGGGGCTTTGCTCTTAAATAATATAACCATCAGTCCAATCATCTAATCGTCTAGTTCAAAGTTGGCATATACGTTTTGTACATCATCGTGCTCTTCCAAGGCATCCATGAGGCGAACCATCTGGTCAGCTTCCTTACCCTCAAGCTTAATTGTATTCTGTGGCACCATCGTAATCTCCATCATAGCCATATTAATATCTTTATTCTCCAGCGTTTCTTTGATCACGGAAAAATCACTGGGATCGGAGGTTATTTCATAAGAGTCATCCTCAACCTTAAAATCATCCGCTCCAGCTTCGAGGGCAAGCAGCATTAAATCATCTTCACTGATTTTGTTGTCAGCTTTTTCAATGATAAACAACCCTTTTTGATCGAATATCCAGGACACACATCCGGTTTCTCCCAGGCTTCCGCCATTTTTAGAGAATATGTAACGTATTTCACCTGCTGTACGGTTGCGGTTATCAGTCATAATTTCAAGCATTACCGCAACCCCGCCCGGACCGTACCCTTCGTAGAAGAATTCCTCGTAGGCCGCGCCACCCAGTTCGCCGGCTCCCTTCTGGATCGCCCTATTTATGTTATCATTGGGTATATTCGCTTCCTTTGCCTTTTGGATAGCAGTTTTGAGCCGCATGTTGCCATTTGGATCTCCACCGCCATTGCGAGCCGCTACAATTATTTCCCTGGCTAAACGGGTAAATACCTTACCCCTCTGTGAATCTATTTTTTCTTTTTTTCGTTTAATGGTTGCCCATTTGGAGTGACCTGACATATTTATCTCTCCTTTAAATGTGTGTTTAAAAACCAAAAAAGCGCCAAGCGCTTAAGTTCATTATTAGTTAAAGAACAGCAGCAGATTCGTTATATTATCTTATCATAACATCAAATTTCGTGCAAACATGTTATTGCACGCCACTCATAACAGCTTTCCTTGCAGCCTGCGTTCCAAGAATCTTGTCATGAATGAGATATTTATTACCAACAGGGAGGAACTTTGTAAATTCATGTTGAAGTAATAGTTGCTCAAAATTAAACAACTTTCCGTTTCTTGTTACCTTAAAAAGCTAGTTGTCATATTATGGTAAGGAGGCGTAAATGAAAAAAAAGAATAAAAAGCTTAAGTATCTTGTTTTATCTGTCAGCCTGCTGGCGACTACAGCTTTTGCAATTCCCTTAGGGGCAGCCGTAGCAGCTAACTATACTGTTCAAGAAGGAGACTGTCTTTGGACCGTTGCCAATAAATTTGAAGCCAGTATAGAATCAATTAAATCTGCCAGCAACCTGAATTCTGATCTACTACATGTTGGACAAAGCTTAACCATTCCTGAAACCACCGCTGGCCAAACCAGCACACCACCAGATAGCGCCTACAGGGCTTCCGGTGATTCCTTTAAATATACTGTTAACGCAGGAGACTGCCTGTGGCTTATCGCCAACCGTTTTGGAACCAGCACTGAAGTGCTCATAGCAGCGAATAACCTAGCTTCAGAGCAACTGCAGCCTGGACAAACACTGCTAGTACCTGCAAATTCAAGCTCCTACCAACAAGTCAGCAGGGGTAATGTTACAAGACCAGAGATCCAACCGGTCTCCAGCGAAGCAGAAGCTGGCGAACTGATAGACTGGTCACTGATCAATAGTTTATTTCCCATTGGCAGCAACGCAACCCTTCTGGATTGTGAAACGGGAAGCAAATTCAGAATACACCACCTCTTTGGTACCAACCACGCCGACTGCGAGCCTCTCACAGCAGAGGATGCAAGCATCATGAAAGAGTGTTTCGGTGGAGCATGGTCCTGGGAGCGCCGGGCAGCAATCCTCCTTTTGGACGATCGCGCCATTGCCTGCTCGATGGCCGGCATGCCACATGGCACAAGCCAGGATATCTATGATAATGACTTTGATGGTATGTTCGACCTGCATTTCCTGAACAGCCGCACGCATGGAACAGACCGGGTTGACGAGGCCCACCAGTCAATGGTTCACCAGGCAGCGGGTTTATAAACTGCTACAATTTAATGACGTCAAAAAATAAGCAAGCCTCATGGTTGTTTAACCATGAGGCTTTAAAATTAATCTGGCGACGACCTACTCTCCCAGGGACCAACGTCCCAAGTACCATCG
>JAQVOH010000056.1 GCA_028702695.1 Desulfotomaculaceae bacterium | reverse complement strand
TATGCAAACTCTTAAAGATTCCGGCTTGAAGGTTGCAGAGTTCAATGGGATCCTCCCCAACCCTACAGACGAATCGATGGAGGAAGCCGCCCAGTTGGCCAGGGAAGCTAACGCTGACGTTGTTGTAGCTTTCGGCGGAGGCAGTTGCATAGACACCGCTAAAGTCGTCTCAATTCTATTAACGAACCCGTCTCCGTGTCTCCAATATGCTGGACCGCCTAATCTGGTCAAAAATCCTGGCAAACCATTGATCGCAATTCCGACCACCTCAGGCACAGGTACTGAAGCAACGCCTTTTACAATTATTACCGTCCCGTCGCTTTCAAAAAAAGTCGCCATTGCCAGTCCATATGTAGCCCCGAGACTCGCAATTTTAGACCCTGCCATTATGGTAGGCCTGCCCCCCGCAATAACTGCTTATACAGGTATGGATGCGCTAACTCACGCCATTGAGTCTTACACTGCCAAGAACGCTTCCCCCTTCACAGACGATTTAGCTATAAGGGCGATCAAGCTGATTGCTCAAAATATTATGGAGGCAACTAATAATGGAAGCAACGTTGAAGCAAGGGCAAACATGCATCTGGCCTCTTTGATGGCAGGCATCGCCTTTGGCAACGCTTTTGTCGGCATGGTGCACGCCATCGCCCACCCCATCAGTGCTCACTGCAACGTGGCGCATGGTTTGGCTAACGCGACTTGCCTGTCTTATGTCATGGATTACAATGCAGTTGAAGTTCCCGATCGGACCATAGATATTGGTGTTGCTATGGGCATAGATGTACAAGGTCTTTCAAAAGAAGAAGCTTGCAAAAAAACAGTAGCTGCAGTTCAGGAACTCATCGATACGCTGAAAATCCCTAAGCTGAGCGAGGTCGGTGTTACCGAAGAAAAACTTGAGGCTATTGCAGAAGACGCTGTGGCGGAATTACCATCCTTATTTAACGCGAGAGAAGTAACCAAGGAAGCCTGTATGGAAGTTTTAAAGAAAGCTTTCAAATAAGGCTAGTTCAAAATGGTCATCACGTCTTATGGATTATACAGGGTGCGAAGGTGAGCAAATAATTGGCGGTGCAGGCAGTAACTTCTCAATTCCTTGTACGGGGCAGTTCTGCCTGTGCCACCACCCCGCCCAAAGAGGTGGGCTTTTATACCTGGTGTGTAATTGGATAATTCAGTTGATTGATAATCAAAAATGAAGGAAGTGTATTCAATGTCCGAAAAACAAGCTTGGGCTCCCGGTTCCCCTGCTGGCTTTATGTGTATGGCTTTTTACCTTGCCGTTCTATGTCCGATGCTAATAGGCATCTCCGGTCCGCAATATGGCATTTTGTTGGTGCCCTTTGGTTTTATAGGTATGGCTGTACAGCTAATCGTAGGAACTGTTGAACTGAAGCGCGGGGATGTAGTATCTGGCAACATTACTTTAGCCTTCAGTGCCTTTATGGCTTTTGGCGCTATTCTCACCCTGTTAAAGTTCATGGATATAGCGCCGCAGGATACAGCGTTTGGTGAAGGATTTGTGTTTCTAGTGATGGGCATCATCATGCTCTTGACTTTTGTGACTTCCTTAAGAACAGTCTTTTCTTTGATTGCTTTTAATGTTGTTACCATTCTATTCTTCTTATTTATGGCTTTTGGTAATCTTTTTGGGATTCCAAGTTTGCTTGTAACTGCCGGCTATTGCCTGATATTCTCGATTATCACATTGTTATGGACTTCTTGCGGGATAACAGTCAATACTGCTATGGGTAAGAACGCCCTCCCCATGGGCCCGCCCCTGATTAAGCCTGAATAAGGTAAAGCTTGCTTGATAACCAACCAGTCATAATATTGAAACGGAGAGAACACTGTGCAAAAAATCTTAAGAATTAAAACTAACACAAAGGCCGTCTTATTCGAAGAAGTTAAAACAGAATATGCAATGCTTGGCGGCCGCGGTTTAATCGCTAAAATATTAAATGATGAGGTTGACCCAAAGTGTGACCCCACGGGTCCGGAAAACAAACTCATCGTATGCGGCGGCCTGTTGAACGGCACGATGCTGCCCTGTACCGGCAGGTTGTCGGTGGGTGGGAAAAGCCCTTTAACCGGCGGGATCAAGGAAGCAAACGCCGGTGGCACAGCCGGGCAGATGTTGGGTAAATTAGACATTAAGGCGATTATTTTTGAGAATAAGCCAGCAGACAATAAATGGTCTATATTAAAAATTGACCAGGATAAGGCAGAGCTATTGCCGGCAGACAAATATGTCGGGATGGGCAATTATGCTTTAAGCGCCGAGCTGCGCAAAGACTTTGGTGACAAGATAGGCATTGTTTCGGTCGGCGTCGCGGGTGAAAGAGGATACCGGAACTCGACATTGCAGGTTAACGACATGGAAGGAAATCCTGTCCGGGCAGCAGCGCGCGGCGGTCTTGGCTCAGTCCTGGGTTCAAAAGGAATTAAAGCGATCGTTTTGGATGTGACCGGCGCTGCTAATGTCGAATATGCAGATAAAGAAAAATTTGTAGCCGCTAACAAGAAATTTATTGCAGCCGTTAAGGCGCATCCAGTAACAGGTGGCATGTTCCCCAACTTGGGTACCGCTGGACTGGTAAACATGATTAATGGTTTGGGCGCGCTGCCCACGAATAATTTCAGCGACGGCAGGTGGGACAAGGCTGAAAATATCAGTGGTGAGAAGTTGGCCGAAATGCAAAGCACCAGGGGCGGCAAAAATGGTCACAGGTGCATGCCTGGTTGTGTTGTCTGTTGTTCAAATGTTATTCATGACGAAAAGGGTAACTATGTAACCTCGAGTTTGGAATTTGAAACAATCGCACTGGCCGGTTCAAATATAGGGATCGATTCTTTGGATGTAATTGCCAAGTTCGATAGGCTTTGTGACGATTTTGGTATAGATACTATTGAAACCGGCGGTACACTTGGTGTTTGTATGGAAGCCGGTAAAATGCAATTCGGTGATGGTGAAGCAGCCCTTAAATTACTTCAGGAAATGATTGAAGGCACGGATTTTGGGAATATCCTCGGGCAGGGCGCTGAAGTTACCGGTAAATATCTTGGCGTTAAAAGGATTCCGACGGTCAAAGGTCAAACCCTGGCAGGTTATGATCCCAGAGGGTTAAAGGGAATAGGCGTTACTTACGCAACCTCGCCAATGGGCGGCGACCACACAGCCGGTAACCCACTCGGGGTACCAACAGTTGATCCTTATAAAAAAGAGGGTCAGGTTGAATTATCAACTCAAATGCAAGTATTTATGGCCACCTGCGACAGCCTGGGTACATGCATGATGATACTGAATGCGCCTCTGGGTGAACCTGAAAACCTTGGATATTTCCTGGAAATTATGTCGGGAAAATTCGATGGTGAATGGGATCCGGATAAGCTGTTCGGGATTGGCGTTCAAACGATAGCGCTTGAAAAAGCATTTAATAAAGGAGCCGGGTTTACGGCTAAAGATGACAAATTACCGTCTTTCATGTACACGGAAGTTTTACCGTCAACTGGCACCGTAATAGATTTCACAGAAGAAGATATGGCCATGGCGATACCTTTCTAATTCACTCTAACCTTCATCTTGATAGAATAACCTGGGACAAGTATTAAGGGCAAGGGTTAAACACTTGCCCTTTGGTACTTACCCCGACAGGCTTGGGGATTTTTAGATATTCATGCCATAACGCAGGAGAGCCCCAGGGGGTGAGGTAATTATGTCTCAAAATAATTTAATTACTGTAACTATTCGATCGCATGTTCCTCCATCAGCCGACGTTAAGGATTTCCAATTTGGAAAACCATTCCAGCTTGGGTTGGAATATAATGCGAATCTGCAAGCGCTTCTACAGAAGTTATTTCCTGAAAATATTAAGGATCTTGGGTTTATAGCTGTTAACGGGAAACTTGCAGCACGAGACAGGAGCTTATTGGAAGGAGACGTTATATATATATATAGTTTAGTTGCGGGGGGATAAGCAGGTCGTTATCATTGACATCCTAGCCAACCTGATCATATAATAGCCCCATAATTAAATACGGTGAGCCTTCAGAGATGGATGTGATTTCCTCCCGCGCTATGACTGCAAGCCGGCCCGTGATGTCTTGCAATGGGTTGCACAACCTGGTTAGGATAATTTGAGGGCCAACCTTTTGAAATGAGTTATTAACCCTGAGGTGCTGTACCCAGGGTTTTTTATATATTCCTTCAAGTAACAAAAAAACGGCCCCACGGCCGCTTTTTAAAAACCCTTTTGCTTATATAGCACGCTTTACCTTGCCGCTTCTCATGCAACGGGTGCACACCAGCACTCTTTGCGGACTACCGTCTATGATAGCTTTGACGCGCTGCAGGTTGGGCATCCAGGTTCTTTTAGTACGGATGTGTGAATGGCTCACATTCATGCCAACACTAATGCCTTTGCCGCAAACGGAACATTTTCTAGCCATAGATAACCACCTCCTTTGCATCACCACTATATTCTATCAAAAAACAAAAGACGCTGCAAGGGAGACTTAGCCAAATTCCAGTTATTTTCCGAAAGGGTTGCCATGCCTGCTGAATTTTTCTCAAAACCAGTACAGTACCTCAAGCTGATCGGACCACGGCGGGCCGAAGCCATGCAAAAACTTGGCATCTTTACGGTGAGGGATCTGCTTTATCATTTTCCCATGCGTTATGAAGACCGTTCCAGACTGCTGCCAGCAGGTGCCTGCACGCCTGGTGAGGTAGCCACCATCAGGGGGACCGTGCTGGCAGCGCAGGATGCAAAGCCGAGGCGCGGCTTAACTATTACCAAGCTGGCTGTGCATGACGGTACGGGCATTTTCTACGCGGTATGGTTTAACCAGCCCTTTATCAAGAAAACCTTAAGTCCGGGCGCCAACCTTTTTGTTACCGGCAAAGTGGATAAAAGCTTTGGACCGGTGCAGGTAATGGTTGAGGATTACGAGGTTTCTGAAGGGGGCGACCCCTTAGGCGCAGGGCGGTTGGTTCCCATCTACCCGCTGACCGGGCAATTAAACCAGCGCCTGCTGCGGACCGTCGTAAAAGCTGCTCTGGAAGAGACAGGCTCAAAAGCAGGGGAGTTTCTACCAGTTGAATTACTCAGGAAATATAAGCTGCCGTTTTTTGAGGCGGCCTTAGCCAGCATGCATTTTCCAGAAACCCAGAAGGACCTGGAAGCAGCTAAAAGACGCTTTATCTTTGAAGAACTTTTTCTCCTGCAGTTGGGACTGGCGGCACGACGGGCAGCAGTTGCAGCCCGTCAAAAAGAATACCGGTGCCGGCCGGATGGTAGGTTAACCAGTGCCTTCATTACTAGCCTGTCTTATCGTCTGACCGGGGACCAGGTCAGGGTGTGGGGTGAGATTTCAGCAGACATGGAGTCCTCTGCACCCATGCAGCGCCTCCTCCAGGGGGACGTCGGGTCGGGGAAAACGGTAATTTCCATACTGGCTCTACTCAAGGCAGTGGAAAATGATTTGCAGGGGACCTTGATGGCGCCCACCGAAATCCTGGCCGAGCAGCATTACCTGGTGATGAGAAGGGCGCTGGCCCCCGTGGGTGTTGAGGTCGGCCTGCTGACCGGCAGCACACCGAAAAAGGCAAAACAACTGTTGCTGCAAAGGGTGGCGGCAGGAGACCTGAAACTGCTGGTGGGTACGCACGCCTTGATCCAGCAGGAGATTGTTTTTCAAAAACTGGGGCTGGTAGTGGTTGATGAACAGCACCGTTTTGGCGTCCGCCAGAGGGCTGCCCTGCAGTACAAGGGTAGCTGCCCTGACACTCTGGTCATGACCGCCACCCCGATACCGCGTACGCTGGCCTTGACCCTGTATGGGGACCTGGAGCTCTCGGTAATTAGCGAGCTGCCTCCAGGCAGATTGCCGGTCAAAACCTTCGCGGTCCTTCCCAGCGCCCTGCCTAAGGCCTATAAAATGGCCATTGACCAGCTCCGCCAGGGTCGGCAAATTTATATTGTCTGTCCCCTGGTTGAGGAGTCCGAGAAAATGGATTTACAGTCAGCCACCGAAATTGCTGAAAAACTGGCGGCCGGTGAATTTCGTGACTACCGGGTCAGGTTGTTGCACGGCAGGATGAAAGCAGGGGAAAAAGAGGAAATAATGGCCGCCTTCAGGCAGGGCGAGGTCGATGTGTTGGTAGCTACCACGGTAATCGAGGTGGGTGTGGATGTTCCCAATGCCACGCTGATGATGGTCCTCGATGCCGAGCGCTTCGGCCTGGCCCAACTCCACCAACTTCGGGGCCGCGTCGGCCGGGGTGGCCACCAGTCTTACTGCATCCTCATCACCAACCCCAAGACGGACGACAGCAAGTCCCGCCTCAAGGCCATGACGCTGAACGCGGATGGCTTTGCCCTGGCTGAAGAGGACCTGCGCTTGAGAGGGCCGGGCGAATTTCAGGGTACCCGCCAGTCCGGACTGCCGGAGTTGAAAATCGCCGATCTCCTGCGTGATGCGCAGATATTCCAGACCGCCCGCCAGGAGGCAGTCGCACTGGTAAGGAGCGACCAGAACCTGACCAGGTCTGAGAACAGCATACTGCTGGCCGAGATAAAAGCCAGATATAGCGGCTCTGGTGGTTACCTGGGGATTGGGTAGATAGGAAATCATGCTGCTAAAACGGCGCCAGCAGAAGATGAAAAATAAGCGATGTAGGTGCGGCTTCAGCCCCCATACGGCGCTTTAGGCCGAAGGTCCTACTGATACTGACATGATATGCTGGAAATTATGGTGTCTGCACCGTCACCTATCATAAAAAAACAGCATCAATACTTGTTCGTACTGATGCTGTTTTTTATTTATCTGCTAACGAGGGATACTATTTGATTTATAATTTAATTATAAATGCTCCCCTAACGGGAGAGTCAATAAATTTGTGGAGATTTTTATTATGGAAGACCTGGTTACTGCTAAAAGGCTTCCAAATAGATTTACACCTTGCAAATATCAAAAATATTTTATATGATAAGACAATGATTGATACAGTGAAAATTGCCAAGGCACTAAGTGACCCAATCAGATACAAAATAATGCTTATGCTGGCCCAAGGTAAGGTGGGGTGCTGTCCAATTACCGGGCAGGAGGAGGACCATCGTCCCGGGCTGTGCAATTGTGAGTTCGTGGCAGAAATGGGGTTGATTCAATCCAGGGTTTCTTATCATATGAAGGAGCTTGCGGACGCGGGGTTGGTCATCGAGGAGCCCAGGGGTAAGTGGAAAATGTATTTTATAAACGCAAAAACCTTAAGACAGTACTGCGAGCAAATAGCCCAGGATTTTAAAATATAGCAAATTATTTTGCCCATTAGCATCAGGAAATATGAGCAAGAATATATTACGGGAGGGTATTAAAACCCTCCCTCATTTTATTGAGAATCCGAAGTTAGCTAAACCGGCTCCTTATTGCTGGTGCTGTCTTTACTCTTAAGTCTTCTTTTTCTAACTATGTAGTGGAAAAGCAAATAAGCCGCCGCCAGAAAAGGGACATAAGGCAGAAGAACCACTCCGAGTAATAAAAGGTTCTCCGAAAAATCCACCAGCCCGTTAATACCCATGTGCCAGGCAGCCTTCAACCGTATGCCCAGGGGTTCCTTCAGCGTTGAGCCGCTGGAGATACTTCCGGGTGCCCGAAGTTCAACCGTTATTGTAGCCAGACTGGTTAGGTTATCCAGGACGTTCAACCGTGATTGATGGGACTCTATTTCACCCCGCACCCTGGTCAGCTCATTTTCAATTTCCAGGACGTCTTTGACTGTTTCCGCTTTGTTATACAGCTCTACAAGTCTTTTTTCCTGTCTTTCCAGGTTTACCTTGCGGGCGGTCGTGTCATAATATTCCTCAGTTACATCTTGTCCGGAAATGTTTTTACCCTCAACCTGGCCCAGGAGTTCCAGGGCAGGCAAAAGCTCTTCCAGTTTTGCTGCCGGCACCCTTAAGGTTAACGTGCTTCGCAGTCGCCCGTCCGCTGTACGGATGTCTGCATTTTGCATATAGCCGCCGCTTTCTTTTACTATGCTCTGAATCTTGTCATACGACTCGGTAACGTTGGACACGACCATGCTCAGGGATGCTTTCCTGGTAACCTTTCGCTCCACAGGCGCCTGTACATCGGCATCATTTACTACTGTTGAAAACGACTGTGAGCTTGCACCGGCAATAGCACCATCTGAGTTATCATAAGAAGATTTTTCACTTGCCACCGGCGGCACACTCTGCTTGGCGACGCCGCAGCCTCCTAGTAACAGCAGTCCTGCCATTAATAAAATAATAGCGTAAGTTTTCTTCATCATGTTTCCTCCCTGCAGTGTTTAATAGTTAGACGTTCAACGGTACCAAATGGTTGATGATTAGCGTTACAGATGAGATAATATTTGAAGATGTGAAAAAGCTGATAAAATGAAAGTTAAAAAGTAAATGGAATTGGTTTTGTGTATGCCCCACAAGATTTGGAGTGAAAACAATGAAATACTTTCAGGCTGTCAAAGATGAGTTGGATAAATACAAAAATGCTGAGAAGGCTGAATTTTTACCCCGGTATTTTAAAGTTACCCCGGGTGGTTATGGTGAGGGAGATCAGTTTATCGGTGTTACTGTTCCCCAGCAGAGAAAGGTTGCCCGGAAATATTACCGGGAAGTAAGCCTTGGTGATATAGAAATATTGCTAAGAGAGCCCGTACATGAATACCGCTTAACCGCGCTTTTCCTACTGGTCCTTAAATATGAGAAGGCTAAGGAAGAGGAAGAACAAAAGGCCATTGTGGATTTGTACTTAAACGGCATACCTTACATAAACAACTGGGATTTGGTGGATGCTTCCGCGGATAAAATACTTGGCCCGTATTTCTTTGAACGGGATAAAGACCTCTTGTATACATTTGCCCGCTCGGATCACCTGTGGAAGCAAAGAATCGCCATCATGACCACATTTTACTTCATCCGTAATGGACAGTATCACGACACTTTCAATATCGCCAGGCTTTTATTGAAAAATAAACATGACCTGATCCACAAAGCCGTTGGCTGGATGCTTCGAGAAACCGGCAACCGGGATTTTGCAGCAGAGTTTAACTTTCTTAAAGAGCATTACCGGGAAATGCCCCGGACAATGCTCAGATATGCTATAGAAAAGTTTGATGAGGACTTAAGACAGCAGTTTTTAAAAGGACTGGTTTGATTGCAGTTTTAGAGTGGTTGTCACTTACTTATGTGTGCAAACACTTGGGTTAGAAAATCTGTCTAAATAATGTATAATTATGGTGTGCTGCGTACGGGGCAGTACATCATAATTTTTTTACGAGGCGTTTATGATGAATCTGGTCGAAAAGCTGCTTTCATGTGGAAAAACATTTCTTACTGAAACAGACCTGCAGCAGATAATCAAGGAAGTGGATTATTCCCTTTTTCACCGGGTGATGGAAAAGTTGTTGGACGATGGGGTTCTGGCTCCAGTTAAGTCTTCCGGGCTGAATGGCCGGCTGCCGCCTTTGTACAATAGATACCGCCTGATCAAACCCAAGGATGATTACGCAGGTTATCTTCCAGCAATCCGCCAGCTTAATCCCGCCTTAAATATCTCAGGCTATCTGCAGAGCCCGGCAGTGTATCATAAGCACCAGGAGATTGTGGAAGGCTTAAGCCGCTATTTGTGGGGCTCGGCGGGGCTGCTAAAAGAGACCATGTCACGCAAAGAGCGGTCTTTTTCGGTGTGGGGCCGGGAAAAGCTCTTGGATCACCACATGGCCCTGGTCAGGGAAGTGCTGAAGTATAATGGCCTGGGGGAGGCTTTTCTGAACTATTATGATACTCCGGAGCCGTTTTTTGAGTATGTACATGCCCGCCCGGAGCAGATGACCGTGCTGATTATGGAAAACAAGGATACCTGGTTTACTTTCCGTAAACTGATGCAGGCTACCGGGAAGAACATCGTCAACGGCACTCCTGTGGACGTGGTCCTTTACGGCGAAGGCAACAAGATTGCCAAACGCGGTACCCTGGAGGAATATAACGCCGGCATGCTGGAGGGCAAAAGCAGACGGGCTGCACGTTTTCTATATTTCGGTGACCTGGATCTGGAGGGGATCCGGCTTTTTTTCCGGTGCCGGGAGGCCAACCCCAGTCTGGACGTGAAGCCCTTTGCCACCTTGTACCTGCTCATGCTGCAACTGGCTGAAGGCCGGGAGCTGCCGGAGTCGCCGGATACCAGGGGGGTGGCGGCGCCCCTGGCTGAGTTCGCTGCCCTGCTGGGGTTGGAGCAGGCCGGCGCTCTGACAGCATTTTTGGAGAAGGGCCGGTACATACCGCAAGAAATCGTTAATTACCAGGTGGCAGCGGGGCTCCTGAGATAAAGCTATATGTTGCTAACTCAGCTTATAAAAAGTAGTTCTCGAAAAGGCTTGACTTGCGGGCAGGGGGTTATCCGGAGCGAGCGGAGGATAACCCCCTGACCACTACCCCAGAGGCTTTTCGAGAACCAGTTGAAGCAAAACTATTTTCACATTAATTCGCACCTACATTTTTAGGGCATTACTTTGAAGTCAGTTATTTTCAGTATGGAAAAGAAGGTTATTCCCAATGGACAATCGTGAGTTGGAATTGCTCTCCGGCTTTGAGAAAAGGATGCAGATAGTAGCGGCCATCGATTCCATTGTCAACCGGGTCAACCGCAAGATGGACATCGAGAAGCTGTTTGAGGCGGGGCAGCTCGACAATATTATTCTCTCCGTCCTCGTATTCATCATGGAAAGGACCCTGACCGAGGATGAGGAGTGCACCATAGACAGTATCACATCCTTTGTGACCAGAATAGTCCCTTCATATGGGCTGAACTTAGCGATTCCCACCATACGTAAGATCACGGAGTATATCATCAAGGATATCTTGCAAAACGGCGGAGAGGCCAGATATTACCCGGTGATGAGGTATGGTCAGGGGATGGTCTCCACCCGTGTCAGGTTGATTGACGATAAGCTCAAAGATAGTGACCGGGGCTATGTAATGACCTATCAGCTGACAGACCAGGGTTATGATTTGCTCTTTCGGACCAAGGAAGTGGAGCAGGAGATCAGCTTCACCATGGAAGAGCTGAAGCTGCGTGAGCTGATCAAGCGTAAGAACTACAAGAAAGCCATCGGGCAGAGTGCCAACCTGGTGCAGATGATCCGGCAGAAAAAGAACGATATCAGGCAGTTCATGCAGAAAATACGAGAAAATATTTACGAAGTGGACATCCAGGAGTTTGAAAAACTGGTGGGCAGCACCTACACCCTGTTGGAGGAAGAGTACGGCATCATGAATGAAATCCGGGGCATGATCATGCTCTCAGAGGAGCGCCTGAAGGAAGAGGAAGCTTCCCGGGGCGTCCTGGATGCGGAGATGAAGCGAGCGCGGTCTGAGATCTCCATGATCAGAAAAAACATCAATACCACCATCGACGAACAGAAAGAGTTGATTTTGGAGCGGCACAGCCTGTCCAGAATTTACAAGGAAACCATCACGGATTCCTTTTCCCTGTCACTGGCCAAAAACTTTGACTTTGAGAGGGAAATCCTGGCGCGACTGGAGAAGTGCCCGGAGAGCGTCATCCCCTCCCTGTGGCAGTTATTGAATCCCCTGTTCAAGCCCAATCCGGACCACAAGCTTAATCTCTTGTCGCTGTTTGAGCGCCAGGCCCGGCTGAAACAAGAAGAAGAGACGGCAGAGGGAGTGGTTATTGAGGATTTGGGTGAGGATACCGAACGCTTAAGAATCAAAGTCATCAACGACGCCAATACCGAATTCATCCGCAGCCTCCTGGAGTTTGCCGCCGTCAAAGAGGGTGGCTGTAGGTTTAGTGAATTATTCGCATATCTAAAGGACCAAGCTAGTACTTTTGAGCTTTTAATAGCAGATGACCTGGTTTTTCGGTCGATGCTGAAGCTTTATGATCTGAATGTCATTGATATCAGGTCGTGGCAGGCACAGCGAGATGAGGTTGTGGCCAACGCCACCGGGGAACTGGACGTCGGCTATTGTCTGTACTGTATAGAAAAGGACCGCCCCGATTTGTACGGGGTGGCTAAAATAGAAATCAAAAAGCCCGACGAGCAGGTATTTGAGGAGGAAATCAATGTCCGCAGGGAGGATGCGCTGTTTAGCAGGCGCATCGTCATCAGTGATTTTTTGATTGGGGTGAAATTAAAATGAGCCAATTAAACACTGCGGTTCGTATATTTAAAAAATTGATGGACAGGGGACAACTGGACCGGGATACCGACGGGGACCTTTTCCTGGAGTTTCGTAACACTGAGGTCCGGTCTATCCTGGCGGAGTTCGAGGAGGAGCTGGACTTTAGGATCGTGGAAGCGTCCAGCACTCTATACCTGGTGCCGGACAGCGGGAACAGCCTTTTGGGTTTTACCACCAAAGATTTTCGGGAGTGGGTTGCCTCCGATGCCAGGCTGGTCGATGCTTACCTTCTCTGCTATATTTCCATGTTCATTTTTTACCTGTTCTACGGCAGCCGCAACAAAAATCCCAAGCAGCGGGAGTTCCTGCGCATCACCACTTTAATAGAGGAACTTGACCGGCGCTTTGCCCTGGCATTAGAAAACAGTGACCAGACTACTGTACTGGAGGAGCGATATGCGCTCAATTTTATCCGGGTGGCGGAACTGTGGGAGAGCAAGCAGGATTACGAGGAAAAGGGCCGCAAAACCAAGACCGGCACCATCCTGATTGCCTGCCGTCTGCTGGAGCGGGAGAGTCTCTTACGGATGGTGGATGACGACCGGGAGCTGCGCACCACCAGGAAACTGGACGACCTGATGCTTAACTATTATCTCAACGACACCAGGGTGGGAGAGATCAACGCTTTATTTGAGGGAGAGGCGGAACTGCATGCCCAGGATTAACCGGATCCGGATTGTAAACTTTTCTTATAACCATGATTCCCGGCACATTCTGGATGAGACCTTTCATTTTCACGGCGGGGATAATGCTCTTTTGAACCTGGCCAACGGCGGCGGCAAAAGCGTGCTTGTCCAGCTATTCTTGCAACCGGTGGCGCCGGGGGTGCGTATCCAGGGCCGCAACATCGCTAGTTTTTTTCACAAGAAAAAGCTGCCGGCCTATGTGATGATTGAGTGGAAGCTGGACGGGGCAGGCGGGTACCTATTGACCGGGATCGGGATTGTGTCCGCGGAGGCGCCGGGGATGGAGGAGGAAAAGAGCCGGATCAGGTATTTCACCTTTACCTCCAAATACACCGGCGCCAATGCCTTTGATGCCACCCATATTCCTTTGGTGAGCCGCAGCGGCGGTGTGCTGGAGGTATTGTCCTTCCGGGAAGCACGGGAACTGATGTCCGATAAGGAAAGAAAGGACCCCTTTGTTTTTGGTTATTTTCCCCAGGACGATGGGGTGCGCTATGCCAGGCACCTGGCTGAATTTGGCATCGCCCAGGATGAGTGGCGCAATGTTATCGCCAAGATCAATGACAGTGAGGGTGGCCTGGAGGAGATCTTTCAGAAGTATAAAAACTCCGGCCAACTCCTAAACGACTGGATTATCAAAACGATAGAGAAGGCCATGTTCAAAAACCGGTCCGAGTCGCGCAGTCTGGAGGAAATGCTGGAGGGCCTGGTACGGGAAGTGGTGGAAAACGAGCGCTTCATCGTGGAAAAACAGCTTCTCGACGGCTTCCTGGGAACCTTCCGGGAGCAGGTTGATGCTCTGGCCGGGCTGCTGCAGGGGCTGGACGAACAGAAGCAATTGGCAGGCAGGCTGACCGCGCTGCATGGCTATCTGAGCGTCGAAACAGGGTTGCTGCAGGAAAAATATGAGACGAACCAGCAAGAGTTTGAGGCATGCAAAGCCGGGGAGCGGCGAGTAAATCTGGAGGAGCGGTCCCATGAATACTGGTTGCGGTACACGGCCTACGAGGAGATTTTAGAAAAATTACACGCTGCTGAGGCTGCGAGTGGTACCACGGCTGAGTCACTGCAGGGGGCCAAGGTGCGACAGAGTCTGTTACAGGCTGCCCGCTTAGCGGAGGAGATTGGACGAAAGCAGTCGGAGCTATCGGGCATTGATGAACAGCTATCGGCTGCCAGAAAACAGTATGATACGGATGGCCGGGTGAGCAGCCTGGAGTATTCTTTGAAGCTGTTATTTGAGGAAACCTTGGCCTCAGTTGCCGCCTGGCTGACCCGCCTGCAGGAGGAAAAAGCGGCGAAAGAAAGTCAACTGGGACAGGCCGGGGAAGCTTTGCGGGCTATTGACGGGGAAAAAAGCAGCTTTGAACGGGAAAAGGGCGGACTGGAAGAGCGGCAGAAGAATTTTGAGCGCTTTGAGCAGGAAGTCAGGCAAAAGCTCGACATCACTCCCAGAAGAAATCTCCTGGGTGAAATGGAGGCCGTCAGTATCCAGAAAACCAGGGCGGCCCTGGAAAAGGCCCGTAATGACTTGAGCCGGCAGGCAGCAAGTCTGGAAGAGGAGAAGGCCGCCGGTGCGTTACGCCGGCAGGATATTGACCCTGAGCAAAAAGAACTCCAGGAGGCTAACGCAGGAGAGAAAACAGCCTTAAGCGGCATTGAGCGGGATATCCGCGAATATGAACAAACGGAGCGGGAAATAAAGGGACTTCTGGACAAGTACGGCTTTGATTTTAATAGCCGGTTTGACCGGGAACGCCTTGAAGCTGCCTTCAGGCAAAAAGTGAAAGACCTTGAAGGCAGGCTGGAGGAGGCGGCGCGGGTGCGTGACGACGCCTCCGAGTCACTGGCGGCGCTGAAAAATGGGCGTCTGCACACATCTGAAGAATTGGCCGCCATACTGGCCGGCCTGGATATTCAGTATGATACAGGTGAAGCATACCTGCGCGGCCTGCCGCCGGAGGCTCGCCGGACGATGCTGGTGGGCAATCCGGTTCTGCCCTATGCCTTGATCATGGCCAGGGCGGACCTGGAACGGGTGGCCGTCGCGGTGCAGGGCATGACCCTGCGCCGGGTAATCCCCTTGATGACCTATGAGGATCTCGGGGCAACGGTGCCGGGCGATGGGCGCTTAGCCCTGGCCCGGGACGGGATTGCCCTGGCTTGTTTGTATGAGGGCCGGATGTTTGAAAGCGAGAGCCTGGTGAAATTGGTAACGGAACTGGAGCAAAAGCGAGACGCTGCTATGGAGCAGCATGGCAATTTCGCGGACGCCCACCGGACGGCAGTGTCCGACCGGGCTTATTGCGCCAGGTTTGATTATGCCAAGGACTACTCGTACCACCTGGAGAAAAAGAAAAACGCATGTGTCAAGCGGCTGCAGGACCTGGCGAATAAGCTTGCCACCTTGGATGATGAAAAAAACAGACTTAGCAGCAGGGAAAGGGAACTGGAGCAGCAAGACAGGAAATTGCAGGGTGATATGCAAAAAGCTGGTTCTGACCTGGCCCTTTTCTCCGAACTCATCGAAAAGGAGCCGGATTACCAGGACTGCCGGAGGACACTGGCTGCGGTGGTCCAGAGTATTGCCGGCCTGGAGAACAGAAAGGCGCAACTGACAGAAAGCCAAAAAAGTTTGCGTGAAGAAATCAGTGAACTTAAACATCAGCTGTGGCAGAAAGGAAGAGAGCAGCAGGAAGCAAAAGAAAAGTACAGTCTATATCAAGATGCGCCTGAAGCGGAAAAGGTGGAGGGCAGCATCGCCGAGCTGTCTGAAAGGCTGAAGGCTTTAAAGGAGCAATATAGCGGGGAAATCGGGCTACTGGAAAAGCGCAAAAAGGATTTGACAGAGGATTTAAACGGCAGGCAAAGGGAGTTAGACCAGCTTGGTCTGCCGGAAGAAGCTTATGCCGGGTTGGTTTATGATGAAGCGGCTGCCGGGAGGCTCCGCGAGGCTATTACCCGCCTGGAGGGTTTGCTGAAAGAGAAGCAGGAGGAACGAGTAGCCGCAGCCAAGTCAGAGGGGGCGGCAGGTATGGCTTTAGAGAACGCCCTGACTGAGGTGAAAAGGTTGGGCGCCGAAGCACCGCTTGCCCCGGCGGAAATCAGGGGTGATTTTGGGGAGCGGCGCCGTAAGGCGCGTTTGCGCGTCAATGAACTGGAAGCTGAAAATAAAAAGATCTCTGAAAAAGTGCTCAGCTACGGACGGACACGCGAAAAAATAGAGCAGCTCGTTGATCCGGCTGCCACCGTGCCGGCCAAAGACTTTATTCCCGGGCAGAATCTTGCTGCCCAGACCGCCGGATTGGCGCACGATTTTGGCCAAATCAAAAATAAAAACAACAAGGCTGCAGAAAATATCAGGCTCAAATATACCGGGCTGAAGACGGATTACCGGGGCAAAAATTACAGCATTGATAATATCTTTAAAGGGCTCGATCCCTTATTAGATAAGGCGGGCATGGAATTTGACGAGTTCTATTACCTCTATGAACGTATGAGCCTGCATGGGGAAAAACTGACCGAGTTGATTACGGTGTATGAGGTGCAGTTGGCCAACCTGGAACGCAGCAAAAAAGATATGGTGCAGCAGAGCTTTCTGCACGGCCTGAGGTTCTATGAAGAAATCCAATGGATCTCAGACAACTCCAGACTTCGCCTGCAAGGCCGAACCAGGCCGGTGCAAATGTTGAAGATTGACCTGCAACTGGATAGTAAGGAGGCGGCCATGCAGCGGATGGCCGTGTATATCGAAGAGTGCATTGCCCAGGTCAGGGAGAAGACCAGGCTGGAAAAGAGTGAGGATGAAGTCAGAAAGAGTGTTGCCAGGCTGATGTCCAGCCGCGAACTGCTGAATGTGTTTCTGGGCAACCCCCATATTCCGGTCAGCGTGTTCAAAATTGACTTAAATATGCAAAACAGTCGCCTGAAGCCCTGGGAGGACGCGGTGCGCGAGAATTCGGGCGGGGAGAAGTTCGTGGTCTTCTTTTCCGTGCTCTCCGCCCTCATGACCTATACCCGGGCCCGCGCTATGGAGGCGGCCGGAGCGGATGCCGATACCGGTACCCGGGTACTGGTGATGGACAACCCATTCGGGCCCATTTCTTCGGAGCACCTGTTAACCCCGCTGTTTGATATTGCTAAAAAACATCGTACCCAGCTCATTTGCCTGTCTGATCTCAAGCAGAACTCCATCATGAACTGCTTTAACCTGATCTTTATGCTCAAAGTACGGAGCAGCGCTATCGGCAGCAACGAATACTTAAAGGTTGAGGAATTCATCCGCGACGACAGCACTGTACAAGATGATGAGAGACTGGAAAAAGCCGTTTTCCGGGCCTCAGATTTTAAGCAGG
>JAQVOH010000055.1 GCA_028702695.1 Desulfotomaculaceae bacterium | reverse complement strand
GGTATTGTCCGGTGTTGTTCTGGTTATGTCCATAAAGATATTGTAAAGCATGTTACAGCAAAAAACCAGACAAATTATGTAACTTAAGCGGCTCTAAAGCAGTTTATTACTTTGACGAGACCCTGGGGTCTTTTCGTATTATTGCTGATTATGTTATGATTAATTTTGACTAAAAACTTTAAGATAATGGCAGGGGGCGAATATATTGAACACTGATTTATCGAGATTCATTGATTTAGCTAAAGAACTCGGTGTCAATGATGCAAAATTTATTGTACCACGCACTATAAAAACAGCAGCATGGGTTAGAATGAAGTGTATGTACGGTTGTAAACATAGAAAAGTGCACTGTTGCCCTCCAAATACGCCGACACCTAAAGAAACCCAGGAAATTATTGATTGTTATAAGACTGCTTTGCTTATACACTGTGAGAATAAGGATCCTTCAGATATAGTTTTGAAACTTGAAAGAGCGATTTTTTTCGCCGGCTATTACAAAGTTTTAGGTTATGGGTGTGGAGCCTGCATGTTATGTAAAACTTGTAATGCGGAAAAATGTATGCACCCTTTGGATGCAAGACCATCAATGGAGGCTTGTGGTATTGATGTGTATGAAACAGTAAGGACAAATGGTTTTCCTATTATGGTTGTGCAGGACAGGAAAAGTAGTGGAAATTATTATGGTTTGTTATTGATTGAGTGAATAAAATTACCTTAGCAATATAAATTTATTTGTATCAGGTACCGAAAGACAACTGCTTTGATAAAAATATTTGATATCAATTCCCAGTATAAATAATATTAAATCCTAAAAAAGTTATGATTTCATCGAGTTAATAGAAAACTTATAAGTGCTATAAATATGCCTTCGTCCAACTGGTTCAAATTGCCATGAATATAAAACTGTATCCATTGGCAAAATTGAAAAAACGGAGGTGATTATTTTGGCGATTTCATTAAATGCCAAAGAAAGAATGCTGATGCAGGATCAGAAAAATCATGAAAAGCTCTGTGTCCAAAAATATCAAAGTTATGCCAACCAGGCCCAGGGACCACAGTTAAAACAGCTTTTTAATTCCTTGTCTCAAAAGGAGCAGGAACACTTAAATTCCATCAACCAGATTTTAAACGGGCAGCTCCCCAACATGCAACAAAACCAGCAAATGGGTCAGCAAACACAAGGATACCAGCAAATGGAAGGATATAACCAGCAAGTACAAGGATATCAGCAAATGCCGGGTCAAGGGGCGGCAAACCAAAACGATGCTACTTTATGCAATGATATGCTGGTCACGGAAAATTATATTTCTGGATCATATGATAATTCGATTTTTCAAATTGCCGATACGAATGTCCGCCAGATATTAAATCATATTCAAAAAGAAGAACAGGAACATGGTGAACAAATTCTGAACTACATGAAAAACAACGGGATGTACAATCAATGATAAAGGAGTGCGAACAAGTCGCACTTCTTTAATAATAAGGAATTCCCACCATAGACGGGAATATAACAATGTTGTATCCGCCCCGGGACAAAAAAAGTTCCGGGTGTTGACCCGAAACTGAGCGCGTTTTCTCTTAGAAAGGTTGTTCATATACCAGCCCCGCTACATGCAGTTTTTTAAATATCCCACGCGCTTCTGCTATGGATATTTTAATCCCATCCGGTTTGCTTACGGCATTTTTAAACATATAGACTTTGATCCCGTTATCATCCACTAAATCGTAACTTTCAGGTAAAGATGGTTTGCCTGTTAACACGAGAGGTTCATTGAATTGGCCCCCACAACCGCCATACAACATCAAATCCACGGTAATGGAGTCGGATTTTTGGAGGATATAATCCTTGGCGTCATCGGTAAACTCAACTTTTAGCATTTAGTCATCCTCCTTTCGTATGATTTTTACCTTCGTAGTAATATCTTAGCATGTTTACAATTATTAAAACAACTGATGAAGATGATAATATTATTTTCGTGAAGCATAATTAACGCCTGCCACTATACATCCTCATCCCTTGAGCTTGCAGCCAGGGAAAGCGGCGCATAATTTAGAAAAAAGTGCTCGGATATAATTTCTAAGCATTTAAGCCGGCTCGCCAAACAGTGCAAAGAATTCGTAGAAAACTCCGTCATCAGCGTTCGTACTGCAGAAAACATGTTGTAGTACTATTTTCAGCTTGTAGCCGTTGTTTTCAACCTCCAGCGTCATGTCCTCAGGGGGCAGTGACCCTTTAGGCGCGTCTGCGGCTTTGGACAGGGTGCTGGCAAAGTCGTACAATGCAGCGCCGACCAGCTCGGTTCCTTCCGGATCCTTTACCGACACCTTCACTTCCTGAGCCGATATGCGTTCCACGGCAAGAAAATATTTGTTATTGCCGACTTGGAAATCAATCGTTTTGGTATCGGGTACATTCATGTCCTTATGGGAATTTGTATTCATGACTATATCATAGCCGCTAATCATTAACGGTTTTTGCATATCAAGGCTGGCGCTGAAATATTGGGAATCACCTTTGGAATCGTAGGCTGGCTCAAAACCAAACGTACTCTTCATCTGATCGTTTTGCGGTTTAAAACCAGCAGGCAGCCAGTCAATGTATTGCAGGTAATCACGCCTCTCTAAATAATGAAGGATGCTGGTAGTCTCCAGCCTTAATTCCAGTGTGACGTCTTCTTTGAGGCTTATTTTCCCGTCCACCAGTACCCCTTCTGACACAAGCATATTTTCAAGACGCGTGATCTGTGAATGGCGGGACACGGTAAAGACATCCACCGGCGGCAGCACCGAGAATATGGCAAACCCGGCCGCCAGCAGGGCGATTATACCGTTTTTAGTAACCGGCTTAAAGCTTAAGATAACACCACAAACCAACGAAAACACGCCAAAGAGGAATACATAATAGCGTGATTCAGTAACACCGTAGGCGTCCAGCCGGATGTATACCGAGATAAGCTGCATTAGCACCATCAAGATAAGCGCCTTGGGAAAAACTTTACGATAGGCAGTGGTAAAGCGGTTTTCCAAAAGGCTGGCCAGAATAAATACCAGCAGTCCAGCCGCCGAATAGGCCAGGAGCATAGGCCCCAGCTGGCCGGAAGGCCATTGCAGGGTAAATATAATTTTCACTAAATAAGCAACCAGGACCAGGCTAAAAGCTGAGACCAGAGGGACTGCAATATAGGATATCAGTACTTCAAACGCCCGGGGGCAGCTTGCAGCCTGTTGCGCATAGGACTGCTCGCCCTCGTCTGTCGAATTGAAGTGGGGCAGCAGCGACAGGTAGTACAAAGTAGCAAAGAATATCCATAGGAAGACCAGGGTGTAAGCATATGCGTCCTCGTTTACTTTAAAAAGCAGTGTGTCGATTGCGGCGATGATACTGCAGCAGCCGGCAGACAGTACGGCTGCGTACAATACCGAGGTAAACGCCATTTTGAAGTGCGTCAGGGCAATGTTGTTAAAATCGGCTTTGTCTCTAAAGGAGGGTACCCACATAAAGGCGCAGAACATGGCAAAAACAGCCACCAATGTGCGGGCTGTAACCGCATAGGTTATACTTGGAACAGGTAATAGGATTAAATAATAGCCCAAAATGAGCAGTGCCGATATTAGATACACAGCCAGGCGCATTTTCTGCAAGCGCTGAAAACGTTCACAGCTAAACTGGGCGGCTACTCCCAGAAAAGCGCCTAACAAGAAGGTGAACATGAGTTTTTGGATAAATAGCCCGGGGTCTTTATGCAGGGAAATCATATACCAGAACAGTACAGTAGCGCAGCCAAGACAAAAGACTGTTAAAGGAAAACGGGAGACAGCCTTAAACAACCCCCGGGTGGTAGCACTGATAGCCTCGGTAAAGTGGCTCATATGGCCCTCCTGTTTGTTTTGTTCTAATTGCTTAATTATTCATTTGTATGGACAATGTGTCAAGAAAAAGTTCACTGTTAGGCCTATTTGGTATTGGTTAATGTAGAAGAAAGCCTTTCGGAAAACGGAAGGCTTTCTTCTACATCTTATTACCGCGGGCGGGAACTGAGCAGGTTTATGAGTCTAAGCCAGTTTCGCAGGTACACCGGCAGAATGTAATTAAGGCGCACATGCTCACGTCCTTTGGCCCCTAAACTCCTGCCCAGTTCAGGGTCGGCCAGCAGGCGTTCCACTTGCTCGGCGGTTTCTTCCACCGTTTTGGCTGACAGTCCGGTTTTTGCGTCCAGCACTTGGTGGGCCAGACCCCCGGTAGGCGTGGTCACCACCGGCTTGCCCTTCCACAGTGCCTCGGTGGCGGTCAGTCCGAATCCTTCGCGGAGGGACTTCTGCACCACCACATCGGCCCGCCGCTGCAAAACGTTTATTTCCAGGTGGGCGTCCGGTGGTAAGGCCAGGATGATAATGTCAGGGTCATTGTCTGCCTCTAAGCGCACATCATCAAGGACGGCTGCCCCTTCGGGGTCGTCGTCGGCGCTGCCACCGGCCAGGATCAGCCGGCATTCCCTGGTTTTCCTGATCATCTTGAAAGCCTGGATCAGACCGATTGGATCTTTCAGACGGTCGAAGCGGGATACCTGCAGGATTACCGGCGGTCCCTCCGGATCTATCCCCAGTTTCTTCAATACAGAGTGGTATTCCTCCTGGGACACATCCCTGTTCTTATCGGACAGAGGGGCGATGGCAGGCGGCATAAAGTACTGGAGAACCGGCAGGTTCCGGGCATACTCCGGCAGGTGAAAAACCGACACATCGCAGGCCGACGCCATTGGTGACAGAAAATACCAAACCGCCGGAACGGCATAGCGAGGGTCGATGTGGCAGTACCACAGCCAGCGGCCGCCGGACTCACTGCGGAAGGAGGTCAGTCCCAGCGGCTGCTGGTCGTGGATGATCACCAGGTCGTTTTCCTCCTCCACCAGTTGCTGGTTTTTCCGGGCCGTGGCCAGGTAGCTTTCCATCATATCACCGGTGATTTTAACCGGCTGCCCGTGCAGCCCGTTGTGGAACTGCTTGGTGGCGTTGAAAAAGTTCGGGTCCCCTTCCATTATCGACCACTTAACCGACAGTCCCGCTTCCTGCATTAGGGGCACCAGTGTTTGCAGTATTTCGGCCACACCGCCGCCAACTTTGGTGGAGTTGATATGCAAAACACTGGTACCCTCTAATTTTTCTCCCAGTTCCCTGATTTCTCCTATAACCGTACTTCCAGCCACATTCTCGTAATCTTTCAATCCGAAGGCAGGCATTAGTTGTTCTCCTTTTCTATAGTGAAAATTTATGCCAATATGGCAGGTTTAATAAAGTAATTTAATCTGATATCAGCAGAGCGACGGGAAAGCTGCGGAACAGGCCGGCCAGCGGCAGAACTTTTTTCCCTGCTGCTTCGTTGACTTTCAAGACCTCCCCGGTGAATATGTTCAGCCAGCGGGCCGGCGATTGTTCAGGCAGCATAAGGACACTGTCTCCCCAGAGCGCTTCCCCCGGCAGGAAGCCGGTTTCCGGCAATTCATCCACAGAATTGGCTGGCCGGTTGGACATCTGGAGTCCGAGCAGGAGTCGGGGCACGGCAGTCAGGACCCAGCGGTTTTCCAGATGCCTGGCAAAAGCGCAGGTGTGTTCATGTCCGGGGCCTGTGGCTGCCAGGGGGGTATATTCCCCGGTGGTAAACAGGTCCCGGTGTTCCCGGCGGAAGTTCAAAGCCTTATAGATAAGATATAATTTTATCCGGCCGTCCGGCCAGCAGGAGAGCAGTGTTTGGGTCAGGTGAAGCCTGCTGGCGACTTGCTCATCTTCTTCCTTAAGTTCTTCCAGTAGCCGGGCCTGAGTCTTAAAATCAACCGGTCGCCTGTTGTCCGGGTCCACCAGACTCAAATTCCACAGCTCAGTTCCCTGGTAAAAGTCGGGAACCCCCGGGGAGGCAATTTTGAGCAGCGTCTGACCCAGTGAGCTTAGCGCCCCGTAGTAGGCGGTGACTTTCTGAAACCTGGTGAAATCCTGCAAAAATCGATTCTCCTGCTCTGGCGCCAGAATAGATGAGACGAACTTTTCCAGGGCGCTTTCATATCCGGTGTCTGGGGAAAGCCAGCTGGTGTGGCTTTTGGCCTCCCGGGTCGCCTTTACCAGATAGGCCCGGATCCGATCCCCGAAATCGGCCATAGCTTCATCCGACAGCGGCCAGGCCCCCACCAGAGTCTGGTAAATAAAAAGTTCAGTGTTGCCGTCCGGCGCCGGCCGGCCATGTAAAAGGGTCTTTTGGGAAGCGTTCCACTGTTGCCAGCGCTCCACCCGCCGCGCCCAAGCGGCGGGGATTTCAGACAGCACGTTGATCCTGGAGCGGACATCTTCGCTCCGCTTGGTGTCGTGGGTGGAGGTGGCGTTGATGGCGCATGGCCAGCGGTCCCTCCTGACCCTGTTGCGGCGGTGGAACTCCTCCACCGTTATGCCTGTGGTGCCCGGGTGGCCTCCCACCTCGTTGAGGGAGACCAGCCGGTTATACATATAAAGGGCAGTATCCTCGCTGCCCTTAGCCATAACCGGCCCGGTGAACTGCTGCCAGCGCATGGTAAAGGATAGCCATGAGGCCCGCTGGTCCGGGGAAAGGTAATCCGGAAATTCCAGCAGCAGTACCCGCCTCAGGAACTCGCAGGCCGGGCCGGCAGCGGGGTTTTCCTGCATCGCCCCGGTGACTGCTTGCTCGATGTAAAAACGGTCTTGCTCGGCAACGTTAAAGTCTTTGGTATAGGTGCGGTAGACAGTGAGACGGGCCGTTATTTCCACCAGGGAGTGTTCCAGCCCGGACAGGGTTAGTTCACGGCCCCAGCGGTCCTCTTGCGCCAGGCGGGCCAGCCGATACACCTGGGTACGCACTTCGCCGGCGAAAAGTTCGGCCAATACCCGCTTTTTTTGGGTATACACCACCATCTCAAAATCCTCTCCGCGCCCGGTGACCCCGGTATAAAGGCGGTCCAGCTCCGTTGCCCCGCGCCGGTCCACGAAAATGCCGTTCAGCGTATTGAGGAAATCGTAGCCCGTTGTACCACAAACCGGCCAGCCGGAGGGCAGGTCCTCGCCGTCGCCCAGTATTTTTTCGATCACCACGTAAAAGCTCGGAAAATCTGCCCGGCCGGACAGGCGGTTCTGAAGGCGGGTCAGGTAGGAATGTGGGTCTTGCAATCCGTCAATATGGTCGATCCTGAGGCCGGTGACCTGGCCGGACCGGGCCAGGCTTAAAATTAAGGAGTGTGTGGCCTCGAATACTTCTTCCTCCTCCATCCGGAGAGATACCAGGTCGCTGACGTCAAAGAAACGCCGGTAGTTGATTTTATCGCTGGCGGATCGCCAGAAGGCCAGCCGGAAATACTGTTCAGACAGTATTTCGTCCAGCCGGTCGAAGCTCTGCGGGTCACCCTTTTTTCCGTTGATAAATTTGATTTTATGGTCAGTAAAAGTTTTTAGCCTGGTATAAGTGTTGCACAGGCACCAAAAAATTCCCCACGCCCGCCTGAATTCGAGCGCCAGTTCCCTTTCATCCTTCAGAACGGCCATTTTCCCCAGCATATCAAGCAAACCGGTCAGCTGAGGTAAAGCAAGGCACGCGCGATCTGCGGCCAGTTCCCTGGACCAGCCGGCAAGAATCCGGCCTGAAGAGCCGGGGCTAAGCGGCAGACGTTGATCAAAATAGCTGATCCAGAAACCATCTTCCGCTGTCTTGATTGCCAGTTGTTGGTTTTCCAGCGCCTTCCCATAGAGTTCACCCAGGATGGGAAGCAGCACTTTGCCGGCCAGTCCCGGAGTGATTGGGTTCCAGTCGATGTCGAAAAAGCCGGCGTAAGGCGAGCCGGGACCATTTTGCAGGACATCAAGCCACCACGGATTTTCAGTGTCTGTGGCCATATGGTTGGGCACTATGTCCAGCAAAAGCCCCATTCCGTGCTGCTGCAAGGTTTCCGCCAAGGCCGCGAAATCCTCCTCACTCCCCAGTTCCGGGTTTAGGCTGGTAGGGTCGGTTACGTCGTAGCCGTGGGGACTGCCTTGCCTGGCTTTAAACAAGGGGGAGACATAAAGACAAGTAATACCCAAATCTCGCAGGTATGGCGCCAGAGCCCGGGCATCAGAGAAGCGAAAATGCCGGTTGAACTGAATTCTGTATGTGGAGGCAGGGGTTCGCGGGCAAATCATTTTATCCCCTCCGTATACGAAGCTTATCCCCCAGGCCGTTAAAACGCTCTACCCAGGCCCTGGCCTCATCATCACCCCGGGCGGCTTTTTTCTTGTATTCCGGATATACCGTCTGAAGCAGTTCATAATAGATGTTTTGCACTTTCCAAAGGTCAACCTCAAAGGGCAATGAATGAACCATATCGATAACAGCGTGCAGGTAAGCAATCTGGGAGAGGTCGGATTGGTGGTGGAAGTGTTCTCCGATTTCCTCCAGGTTTTGTTCCAGAACATAGCCGAGGGCGGCCCCGTTCAGCGGAATGTTGGACATTTGGGCCTCTCCCAGGAGGGCTTTGATAGTATCGATTTCCAGCTTATTAGTGGCAAAAGCCTGCCGGAGGCTGGTGTTTACCATTAATTCAGCGGCCGCCGACAGCGCCCTGGGCTGGGGAGTGTCCATATCCTTTAAGAAATGCATCAGGGAAGCGTGACGGTCGTATATCTTCCTGTATTCCGCGGTTACCTCTTCCAGTGTTGTTGCCAGAATAATATCCAGAACCACCTGCTGTTTATCGCGGAAAAGCTGCTTCAGTGAGTAGGTGGCCCCTTCAAAGTGCTGGTCTAAAAGCCGGATCAACCCGGTAAAATCCCCGCGGTCGAAGGCTCCGGTCAAGTCCTGCAGCATATGGTGGTAGGCCTCTTCATTCTGGAAAGGCCTCACCCCGCAGTTCACATTATGGTTGCCCAAATTGACCGCTCCGTAACTGATATACATAGATTCCTGTGTGACCTCCGAAGTCACCTGCGCGCGCCCGGCGCAGAGCCTGGCTTTGCCGGCCAGGCGGTTCTGGGAGTCTTGCCGGTGGACGTTGTAGCAGTAAATGCCGGAATGATCATCATACGACTCGAACAGGGAACAGATAGCATAGTGGGCGCCCACTTTGAGCAGGTCCACCATTGCCGGCTTGATAAATTTCTCATAGATATGCGCGCCGTCCCGGTGATCCGGGATGTTGCTTTTAGCTTGTTTCATCATTTCCAGGAATTCGGTTTCCGGGTCATTGTCGAACAACTCCCGGGCCAACTGGATCACCCGGGCGGCGTATTTGATCACCTGCACAGTCTCGATGCCGGAGATTTCATCAAAGAACCAGCCGCAGCTGGTGAACATCAACATGGCGTGCCGCTGCTGCTCTAAAAGCTTCAAAACCCTGATGGTTTCCTCCGGTTCCAGCCGGCGGGCGGCGTGCTTTTCTATAAACTGCCGGATGTTTTCCGGTGACCTCTTTAAGATTACACTTATATATTCGTTTCTGGCTTCCCAGGGCTCCTTAATAAACTGGCACGCCGTTTCCTGGTAGCGGGGGGCCAGGTTATCCCTCAGCCAGTTCAGCGAGTTGCGCAGGGGTGCCCGCCAACCCTGGTTCCAGCCGTTGTGCATGCCGGAATTGCAGCCGCAGTTGCTCCGCCAGCGCTCCACGCCGTGGGCGCAGCTCCAGGCGCTGTTCTCCACAATCTCTACCTCGTGGGTGGGCGGGTACTTTTCCAGGTATTCCCCGTAGTTGGTAATCCGGGCCAGGTTGTTGCTTTCAATAAAGTCCAGGGCGAAGGCCAGGGCCATATCACCGTGCCGGTGGTGGTGCCCGTAAGTTTCACCGTCTGTGGCGATGTGCACCAGTTGCGGGGAGCCAGAACTTTTATTTAAGGCGCCGGTAAGCCGTCTGGCAAAGCGTTCACCGTTGGTAAGCAGTTTTTCGAAAGCTACGGCCTGTGAGATTTCACCGTTATAAAAGAACACATTGATAGTCCGGCCTGAGGAGGGGATACGGACCTGGTAGGGCCTGGTGGTGTCAATCCCCCCGGGTCCCAGATTATACCACTGCCCGTCGCCCAACGGGCGGACCCGCCTGGCCTGATAGGGCGCCAGAATGGTAAAGCGTATGCCCTGCTCGGCCATGATATCCAGGGTTTCCAAGTCCACCGCTGTTTCGGGCAGCCACATCCCCTCGGGAAAGCGTCCGAAGCGATATTCAAAATCCTTAAGTCCCCAGATGACCTGGGTGATTTTATCGCGGCGGCAGGCCAGGGGCATAATCATGTGGTTATACGCCTGGGCCAGGGCCGAGCCGTGCCCCGCAAAGTTTTGCCGGCTTTGCCGGTCGGCTTCAATAATGGACTGATAAACTCCCGGTTTTTTGTTTTCCAGCCAGGATAGCAGTGTAGGACCGAAGTTAAAACTGATTTTTGAGTAGTTGTTGACTATTTTCCTGATCCAGTCGTCCCTGCTTAAAATACGCGAAACGGTATTGGGTTCATAGCACTCGGCGGTTATCCTGTCGTTCCAGTCGTGATAAGGATAGGCCGAGTGCTGGAGCTCAACATCCTCCAGCCACGGGTTTTCCCGCGGCGGTTGGTAAAGATGGCCGTGTATGCAGATGTATTTTTCCATTGACTTATGCCTCCTTTATACGCTTAAACAAAAGACAGGCCAGCGGACTCAAGATGAGCCGCACCTCTCCTGGAGATTCATAAGCGGCAGCAACTTTACTCCCGTCTCCCAGCCACTGCTCCTCCGCAGAATCCAGAAGCTTATGCCAAAAGCCTGCAGATAGAGGCAGGGAGATGTTAGATTCCTCAATATTAAATGAAAAGACGGCACAAAATTCTTCGTTATCGTCCCACCTGCGCCATAAAAGCACCGGTTCCCGGCCAATAGGGGCAACTTCCATGTTGTTGTTGATGCCGGAGAGTTCAGGCAACTCCCGGCGCAGCAGGAGTAGTTCCCGGTAGAGCCGGTAGAGTGTGGCGTGTCGGTCCTGCCGGCATAGGCTGTGCTCAAGCCGGGATCGCAGGAAGGTCGCCTCGTCCTGGGGGTCGGGCACATCGCCTGCCCAGCCGAAGGAGACAAACTCCTCCCGCCGGCCTTGGCGCACCGCCTCCACCAGGTCCGGGTCCGAATGGCTGGTAAAATAGAAAAAAGGCGCTGTCTCACCGTACTCCTCACCCATAAAAATCAGGGGTATAAAGGGAGAGAGCAGGAGCATTGCGGCGGCTAACTTCAGCCTGTCAAAAGAAACCAGCTGGCTGAGTCTTTCGCCCCAGGCACGGTTGCCGACCTGATCGTGATTCTGCGTAAAAACCACAAACTGGGAGGTTTCGCAAAGATGTGTCTTACGGCCGTGCCGCCGCTGCCGGTAGGTGGAGTACTGGCCGGTGAAGACATAACCCAGGCGCAAGGCCCGGACCAGGTGCTGCAGCTGCCCAAAGTCCCGGTAGTAACCACCCTGCTCCCCGGCCAACAGGGCATGCAGGGCGTGATGAAAGTCGTCGCTCCACTGGCAGTCCAGGCCGTATCCCCCAACAGCCCTAGGTCGGATCAGGCGGGGGTCGTTCAGGTCGCTTTCGGCCACCACGTAAACCCGGCGTGCCAGTTTATCCCCGGCATGGCGCACCGTGGCAGCCAGTTCCTCCAAAAAGTGCAGGGCGGACATGTCGTTAATGGCGTGGACAGCGTCCAGGCGGAGGCCGTCTATGTGGCATTCGGTCAGCCAGTAAAGGGCATTTTCAATGAAAAAACGCCGCACTTCATCACTGCCGGGCCCGTCAAAATTAAGCGCCTGTCCCCAGGGGGTGAGATAACGGTCGGTAAAATAAGGGCCAAAATCCCTCAGGTAATTTCCTTCGGGACCCAGGTGGTTGTATACCACATCCAGAAAAACCGCCAGACCGTGTTGGTGGCAGCTGTCCACCAGGCTTTTGAGACCTTCGGGTCCGCCGTATGAGTTCTGCGCCGCAAAGGGGTTAACACCGTCATAACCCCAGTTGCGGCTGCCCGGAAACTGAGCCACAGGCATAATCTCGACAGCGGTGACTCCCAGTTCCTTTAGACCTTCCAGGTGGGGAATAACGGCTTCAAAGGCTCCCTCCGGAGTGAAGGTCCCCACATGGAGCTCATAGAATACCAGATCCTGCCGGGCAGGGCCAAACCAGCTCTGGTCAGTCCAGATAAAGGCCTGTGGATCCACTACCTGCGAAGGACCGTGCACACCCTGGGGCTGGCGCCGCGACGCCGGATCGGGCCGCTCCTTCTTCCCATCCAGGAGGTAATAATAGAGGTTGCCCGGTTCTATATCAGTAACCTCTCCCTGGTAATAGCCCCGTTCACCACGTGCCAGGGGTGCCAGACGCTCGCGGGGGGAAACTATATGTACCGCCACCTGATCGGCCAGGGGCGCCCAGACTGTAAACCGGCAACGGCCGTCTCCCATATAGATGGCTCCCAGGCTTACCTTACCGGTCATGGTTACACTTCCCTTGAGTTATTAATTTCTTGCAGCGTTTCCAGTACTTCAGGATTTCGGCTGAACTCCTCCAGGGCGAAGCGGGCCTTGCGCTGCCAGTTGGGATAATCGCCGGTGGTACCGGGTATGTTCTGGGGCTCTGTCTCCTGCCATAAATCCTCAAGGTTAACCAAAAGGACCTCAGCTTGGCCGGCGGCCAGGTGCTTAAGACATGCTCTAAAAACAGCTTTTAAATTACTGGTGGGTACCTTGAGACGGCCCCGGTGGTACAGAAAAACCGGCAGAGCGGCCCGGTCAAAGGGTTTTTCCCTTTTGTCCCGCCAGAAAGATGCAAAGGGCGGCATATCGTGCGTATTAAGGCACGCCAGGGTTTTCGCTGGGGCGTCGCGCAGGAGCTCGCGCGGCATTTTGGTGTATTCAAAGGGCATTACATACATGCGATATACATTATGCCTATGCATAGCCGTGCGGACACTAGCGGGTACCAGTCCCAGGTCCTCGCCCACCAGCAGTGAACGGCTCCGGTGCGATTCCAGTGCCAGGACGGCATAGAATTCTTCGGCGTGGTAGCGCACGTAGACACCTTCGCTGGCCGGCATTCCCTTGGGTACCCAAAAGAGGCGGTGCAGGCCCATCACATGATCGAGGCGCAGGATTCCGGCGTACTGGAGATGGTTGCGCAGGCTGTCGATGTAGTAGCGATAACCCTGCATTCGGATTCTTTCCGGGTGCAAAGGGGGCAACCCCCAGTTTTGACCGCCGCTGAAAAAAGCGTCCGGCGGGGCGCCGGCGCTGGCTTCCGGCACAAAGGAGGTGCGCTCGCGCCAGACATCGTAACCGTGTCTGTGGACACCCAGGGGGAAATCCAGGTACAAGTTTTGTCCGTTTCTCCGGGCCCGGCTCGAGAGTTCCTGCAGTTGCTGGTGAGCCAGCCACTGAACATACAGATGGTAGCGACCGGCCCAGGTGTCATAGTCTCCCTCCCTCAGGATTCCATCCCGCATCGGGCCGGGCCAATCGGTCCAGGCTGTGTGTTGTTTTTCTACGGCTGCCCGGAAACGGGCGTAGTCACGGGCTGCCGGGTTATCGGTTGCCCAGCTTTGCAGAGTCTCCTGCCGCCCGGAGCTTTCGGCGAAGCAGGCTTCCGAGCAGTACTCCAAAAGCTTGCGTTTTAACGACATGGTCCGGTGGTAGTCCACCAGGGGCTTAGCCCGTAGGCGGGAAAATGCCTCCTGAATTGCCGGGGAGTTGTATAGTTCCCTTGCCTTCGGGCTGTTTTTAAATTCTTCGGTCTTACTGACATCAATGTAAAACTCGTTCCAAAATAGGCGGCTGACCGGTTCGTAGGGGCTCGGGGAGAAGGCCTGGTCCAAAAAGGAGGCCAGCAGTGGCAGAGTACCCACAAAACTGCCTCCCAGCTCCCGGACCCAGGTCAAGAGGGTATCCAGATCTGTGAAGTCTCCGGCGCCGGGGCTCCTGGCGGAGTGGAGAGCATAGAGCGGCAGAAAGCCTCCCCATAGTCGGCGGCCTGACATCTGGGAGGTCAGGTTGAAGGCCCGGCGGGGGGCGGAGATAATTAAGGCCTCATGCTCGCGGGCCGGCAGGTTCAGCTTTAGCCGGTGGTAGCCCCAGGGCAGAGCGGAGGGCAGGGAGAGCCGCCTGACTTCATAATTCCTTCCTTCAACCCGGGCTGACTTTACAAGCGGCAGATCGCCGAGACGGCAAACCCAGCGCATGGTTCTGCCGTTTTCTAGCTCCAGCCGGCAGTCGGCAGGATATTCCCGCCATGAGCCGGGCAGGCGCAGTTCCAGGTGGACCGGATTTTTATCCCACGCTATGGCTACCGGTTCACTTAAACGATTCCAGTGTTCAAGAATTCGTTCCCGCAGCCCCCCCGCCAAACCCGACATGTTTGAAAGCGACGCGCCCAGTGCAGATAGTACAGCCAGTAACGATTCCGGGGCAGCCTTTTGGCGGCGCCCATCAATATTCAGGAAACCTGTCTCTATTCCGTATAAACGGCAAAGCCGGTGCAATAAGTGAATTTCTCTTGGCGACATACGATCAGTCCTAACCGGGCTTTAAATTTTTGAATGCTTAAAGTATTATCTCCCGCCTTCAGTCGCTGTATAATAAAATATTATGTAACACCTATTTTCAAGATAAGGCGCAGGCACCGGGACAATCCAATGGCGAGGCAGGACAGGTTATTTTGAACCGGAGAGTATTTACGATTATAGTTTTGTTCCGGATCTATAAGGTGTGTTGAAAACAAGCCCTCCGGGGATCGCAACAGGCGATCGGAGGGCTTTTGCCTGGGCTCGGAGCCGTCTGGATTATATCCTTTTGGAGGAGCCTAATCCAATCTTCGCCAAAACCATCGGTTCGCAGCATACCTAATCAATAGCAGTATGGATAACCCCCCAACGATAATAAAAAGAATAGTTTTGACATCCCGGGCTTGAAAGAGGGCAAGGCCCAGGCCGGTGTATAAAACGGCAGTGGGTATCTTGCCTATAGCTGAAGACACTAAAAAGGTTGAAAAAGGGACACCTCCCAGTGCCGCGCCCACATTGATCAACGGCGTAGGTACAACGGGAATAATCCTGGCGATGACAATAGCCCAAAAAGCTAACCTGGGACTAAGTTTGCTCACGTCATACCCGGAGTGGCTATAGTACTTGTTCAGAAAGTCTCCGATTCCAAACCACCGGCATATCCAGTACGCCAAACAGGCGCCGGTAAGGGCGCCGAACCAGGACAATACAATTCCCTGCTGAAAACCGAACAAAAAACCTACTGCAGCAGCCATAATGACATAAGGAAACACCGGCAGCATCGCCTGGATGACAAATAATAAAAAGGCCACCAATGGGGCATATAATCCAAACTGGTTTATATAAGCAACTACATACTGATAGTTGTTAAAATCCATGCTGAAATTTTCCTTTGTAATAATTTATCCGAGACACAAAACCAATCATTCCCAAGAGTATTTTTTATCATTTCAAGCTTGACGTTTCCATAGTGCCCGAAAGCCTTTGGGAAGCAAAATCTATTGACTATAATACTTACTATAGCCATACTGAAATTATAGTGAAACTAAATGGGTTTGTGAGAATGTTTTTTACGGAGCGATCATGAATAATAATTACAGTGGTAATCAAACTACGAAGACAACTATTTTTTACTATACCGGTACCGGCAATTCTTTATGGATTGCCCGGGCTTTGGCTCGCGAACTTGGAAATACCGAAGTTGTCTCTATGGTTGGTTGGGATAATAAACAGCATATTCTTGAATCCCGGAAAATAGGCTTGGTTTTTCCAGTGCATATATGGGGCGTGCCAAGACGGGTTTTGGAATTCCTGGGCCAATTGCCGGCAAAGGATGCAGAGTATATCTTTGCAGTGGCTAATAATGGCGGTCAAGTATCCAATACCTTAGTGCAGTTGGACAAAATTATGCAATCTAAGGGTTTATTCCTATCCAGTGGATGGTCAGTTGTTTTGCCTTCGAATTATATTCCCTGGGGAGGTCCAGGACCCCTGGAAAAACAAAATGAACTTTTTGCGGCAGCTCGTACCAAGATCTCTAAAATTGTACAGGACATTAACCGTAGTGTTGAGATGGAAGTGGAGAAAGGCCCTCTCTGGCAAAGGATAGTATTTACCGGGCTATATAAAATTAGTTTTCCTCACATACCTGAGATGGATAGAAAGTTTTGGGTTGATAAGCGGTGTAATAAATGCGGCCTTTGTATACAGCTCTGTCCCAGTAAAAATATTACGATGGACGATGGTAAACTAACCTGGCAGAATCATTGTGAGCAATGTTTGGCCTGTATCCAATGGTGCCCCCAGGAGGCCTTACAGTACGGCAAAAAAACACCAGCTTATTCGCGGTATCAACATCCCGAGATTAAGCTCAAGGATATATTGAGATGAAATTTACTTATTATTAGATACAAATATAGGCAATGAGAAAGCTGCGAAAATGAACCAACCATTGCCAAGATCAAATTTGTTACCTTAAGAATAGTAAAGATTAAGTGCAAGTTGTTTGTTGGGGGTTTTCATGAAGAAGAAAAACCTCGACATTTTTTTGTCTCCAAAATAATGCATGAAACTGGAAGCAAGGTGATGTCCTTTTGCTTCCAGTTGAATTATGGAGGGTTGCCGTGTTTTAGTATTGACATACTAAAACACGGCAAAGTATAATTTAGTAACAGATAGTAGAAGTACAGATAGTAGAAGTACAGATAGTAGAAGTACAGAAAGGAGGATTAAAGTGCATATAAATATAGATTTAGCCTTAAATGTGTTATATCAAAGGCAGATAACTTCCAGGGAACAGTTATTAAATGAAATGCTGCGGGTCAAAATGACGGTGAAGAAGCTAGAAGACAATTCAAATATGATCAACGATAAAGAGAAGCTGTTTTCGTTTATGAAAAAAACCACTGAAGATGAGTTAGGCTTCTTCCCCGCTGATAGAGATGATTTTTTCGATATTTTTGAAGTTTTAAAAGACATTGATTTAATAGCTTTCACCCTGGAAATATATAAAAATGATCGCCTGGGCACGGTCATTGCCCCGGTATATTTGAGCACGTATATCAGTGAGAAGATCCGGCGGCTGCAACCACACAAGATACTTATTACTGAGGCTGAAAAGCATTTATCCGGGCTTAAAGCATTGCTCCAGCAGTGCGTAAATACTGAACTGACCTTAACCACCCAGCTCAAACCAATGCACCTGCTATTGAAGCTGGCTTTTGGTGATAGGCAAAATGTGACCATCCGTTTTGCATCAATTTACACAGAGTGTTTGCAGGATGAGAAGTTTGATTATATTTATGCGCTACCTTCCTTTGGCTATAAACCTGATGAATTAGGCAGAAAGTTTTTTACGAGAGATAGCGATGGCCTGGCCATTGAGAATCTGCTGGGCCATTTAAACGATCCGGGCACACTCGACATCATCGTACCCGCCAAAATAACCTTCGCCGGGTTGGGCTACGAGAAACTGAGAGCCTATATTACCGCTAACTTCAGTGTGAAAAATATTTATATTTTGCCTGAGGGAACCTTTA
>JAQVOH010000155.1 GCA_028702695.1 Desulfotomaculaceae bacterium | reverse complement strand
GCAAAGGCAGCTCGGCGGCAATCTCCCGGCCGAGCGTATGCAGGACCGAGGCAAGGACAACCGCTGTTTCCGCATGGTTCAGGTAGCGCCCCGGCTGAAAGCTTCCGTCAGGATAGCCCATAAAAATTCCCCTGGCTCTTGCTTCGGCAACTGCAGGGCGGGCTGTTTCCGGTATTTCCACGGCATCCGTAAAAGGCAAGGGCAACTGGTCACCACCCGCCCAATTCAGGAGGCGCGCCAACATGACAGCAGATTCAGCCCTGGTAATCTTTTCGTCCACCTGGCCCGTCAAGCTCTGAGCATTCTGGTCGCCGGCGCTCTCCTGCACACTGAGTCCCGCAAAGTTAGCTGATGACAGTTCAATACCCCATATGCCACCTGTACTGCGGTTAACAGCAACCAGGGTAAAGGTTTCTCCGTCACTCTCCTTCGGCAGGTAGATATTAAACTGCCCCATCTCATTTACTGGGACCAGCTGCCCGGTTTTTCCTTTTCTCCACAACTCCAACACCGTGCCCGGGTCAGTCGTGCCGGTGACCATCAACTGGCCCTGCAGTGGAATCACTGAGGCCAGAAGCAATGGCGCCATCTCCGCTGAGTTGACGTTTACCGAAACCAATACCTTACCTGCTGATAGCGGAGTCAGGGTATACCTCAAGCCAATCTTTTCACCGGGCAGGATATCCTCAAGCTGAACTGGATAGCCATTCTTGTACAGGCTGGTTCTCCGGGTTAAACTGTACTCATTGCCTTCTTTCGTGGTAATAATGCCTTTAACACTGTCGTACCCGGCCACTATCTCCTGGGCATTAAAATCTTCAGCGATATCCACACGCCACACTTCACTGCCGTCAGGGCTGGTTGTAACTTTAACCAGGTTGCCGGACGAAACCGTGTTTGACGTGGCTTTAACACCCCAACGATAAAAGGTGGCCTCAGGGGATAGATAAAGCGACTGGTAGTCGCCGCTGTCATCCAGCAAGTAAAAGGTCTTATCTTTTTTAGTGATTCCTATGGCGCCTCCATAAAGGACACTGCTGTAAGCAACCACGCCAATAAGTTTTCCCGTATCTGGCAAAAGCACAGCAGAGATGCTGTCACCCTGTTTAATTTGATCATACCTGGAGCTTCCCCCGTCTTTTTTTACCTGCGCGCTGGGGGGAATCTGAAATATTTCTCCGTTCTCCATTTTTATTTCACCGGGAATCGAGGTGGTTTCAGCAACAGTACCCAGAAGTACCCGCCGTTTAATAGACAAATACTGTATCTCTCCCGTGGAAGGAGCAAGGTACAGGCGCACAGTCAACCCCGGTAGGGCTTTCTCCAACTCCTCCAGGCTGCTGGAGCCAAATGGAATATCTGCTGTTTCCGAACCTTCATAAGTGTCAGTAAAAGAATAAACCGCAATATCTGAAATTTTGTATGCCTTGCTATAGTTTTCTGCCAGGCGTATGGTTGTCTTTCCTTTGTCCTTTTACAGCGCCGCGATGACTCCATCAAGCTCTACATAGTCCGCGTGTACTTGCCGAATGCGCTGGTCCAGGGGGTTTATTACCGCATTTACCTCCACCCCCGGCGGCAAGTCGACCTTTCCGATGGGGTTATTGTTTAATAGCACATTTTCGTCCGGGGCTAGGCTGTAGCCACCCAGCCTGGCAGACGGGTTAATCTCGGTAAGAATTGTACCGTCCGGGATCTTGAGCATCCTTACCCCGGTAGCCAACCATAGTCGAGCTGCCAGGTAAACCCGGCGTTCAGTTTGGAAGACCTGCGCCCCGTTGTATATCTGCTGGTTGTTTTCTATGCTGTCATTAACCAGGTTTTTTATATCCATTTTGTTGGGGTCAAACTCTTGACCATTGGAGAGCTTAACAAGCGTCCCGCTGCTTTCTTCCACCACGCTTCCCACCGGGGATTGGCCCCAGGCAAGAGCAAAATCCTGCACTGCAGACACGCCTGGTGCGGTCTTTCCTTGAACAGACTGACCAGACACGCGTATGGTGTAGTCCCCTGGAACAGGCGACGGCAGGTATACCTGCTCAATATTGTTGGTCCGGTCCGCAGTATTGCTGCCAAGGAAATGGTTGCCGTAGTAGGATTTGCCGTCAGGCGCTTCCACTATCAGGTCGAGGTCGTTAACCAGGTTCTTCGCGCTGCCCGGTTCGACGGGCAAGTCGGTCCAAGCCAGGGTGGCTTTAAATGGCGCAGTCCCGTCAGCAACATGAAAACTATAGGTTTTTGTGTTGCCCTGAGACAGCCCCTCCCACTCGTCAGCATATTGAAAAGTTCCTTCCCGCAATGCGATTACCGTTCCGGCCAGTTCGACGATCCCAAAGCCTTCGCTTGAAGGTCCTCCTGTCAAAGTTCTGGCGCCGTTGCTCAGCAACGCTTTGATTAAGGCCGCGGAAGTGGTATGTTTGTTGGGGCTTTTTTCAAGATATTCCCGCAGCAAAGCCGCAGACCCACCAACAACAGCAGCTGCCATGCTTGTCCCCTGCATACGGGTATAGGATGGGAATCCCTGCAGGTTGCCTTCAATCAAGCTTGAGCGGGCGGATATCACTGCCGAACCGGGAGCCAGCAGTTCCGGTTTAATCCTCCCGTCGCCAGCCGGGCCACGGGACGAAAAGCCGGCTGGTGCGGTGGTAACGTCCGAGCCCGGCACAAAGGCAGGACGCGGCAATATGGAAGAGCCCACAGACAGGGCATTCTTACTGTTTGCTTCGGTGGTGATGGTACCTTGTGCAGGGCCACTGTTTCCCGCTCCAAAAGTTACAAGAAAGTCGGGATGGCTGTATACGAAATCATCCACTTCATAGGCAGCTTCCCCGTAATTATCCGGGCCGCTGCCCCAGCCATTTACGTGTATGCGAGCGCCGGCTATGTAGGCAGGACGGAACAAATCCGTGAGATCGTCTGGAGGCTCCGGTTTGCCATCTCCGTTCAGGATAGACTGAAAGTAGATGCTGGCTCCAGGGGCCACGCCGCGAAATTGCCCGTTGGAAGCGGCCCCCGTTCCAGCAATGGTCGCCGCCATATGTGTGCCGTGTCCATCGGGATCTTCAGGCACATCCCGGCCGGTCAATGACACCAACGACATAATCTTGGGCATTTTCCCAGTTATTCCCTGCAGATCCGGGTGCATATCTGCCAGTCGCCCGCTATCCAAACCACTGTCGGCGATGGCTACAATCTGTCCCTCTCCGGACAATCCGTCCGGCACAATAAACCCAGGCGCGTTGACGGCGGCAGCTCCGATAATATCTCTTGCCCGGTCATTTAGAAAAGAAACCTGGTTAGCCTTGTGCTCCTGGGACGTTGGGAAAACTGCTAAAGAACCAGAAATAACAATCAGGGTCAGGCAAACCGTTAATGCTAGAAAAACGGTCACTGCCTTTACCCTGACAGAAGCCAAAAAACGCATAAAAAACCTCCAAAGTTTTCTATGTACGGATGGCTGATTATACAACCAATTTATACTTTCGACGGCCTTGGAGGATTCTCCTGTTTCATGAGAAAAAAATAGTTAATTTAGTTAACCTTTATTGGGTTGCTATACAATCTTTTTGTAGCCCTTACCTTTGCCGACAGAGCTGAGTACGCCCAGGGTGGTGAGGGCTAAGCCGGTACCTTTAGCCACGCAGGAAAGAGGGTCCTCGGCGATGTTGACGGGAAGACCTGTTTCCCTGCTAATCAGACGGTCTATGCCGTCGAGCAGGGAACCGCCGCCGGTCATGATGATCCCACTGTTAATAATATCGGCAGCCAATTCGGGGGAAGTGCGTTCCAGCACCTCTTTGACCCCAACCACCACCAGCTCCAGAGTTTCTCTGATTGCTTCATGTACCTGGCGGCGGGTGACCATGACCGCCCGGGGTAACCCGGAAAGCATATCACGACCTCTGATCTCCATCTGTTTGTCGGCTGCGTCAGGGAGGGATGCAGTACCGACTTCCATTTTCAGTTCTTCGGCCGTCCGCTCGCCGATGGCCAGGTTATATTCCTTGCGGATATACCGCACAATAGACTCGTCAAATTTGTCCCCGCCAACCCGCAGTGATTTACTGCAGACAATGCCCCCCAGCGAGAGTACGGCGATATCGATAGTCCCGCCACCAATATCCACAACCATGGAACCACTGGGTTGGGAAATATCCACCCCGGCCCCGAGCGCCGCAGCAAGGGGCTCTTCAATCAGGTGTGCTTCCTTGGCCCCAGCCTGGACAGCAGCCTGTCGCACAGCCCGCTCCTCAACACCGGTTACACCCGAGGGGATGCAGACCATGATCCGCGGCCGAAAAAATAGTTTGCGGCTTCCATCGGCCTTGCTAATGAAATAACGGAGCATTTTTTCGGTGACGTCATAGTCGGCAATTACCCCGTCACGCAGGGGCCGGATGGCAGATCGGAAGAGCGGCGTGTA
>JAQVOH010000006.1:17452-63967 GCA_028702695.1 Desulfotomaculaceae bacterium | reverse complement strand
AAAGGGATTAATTGCGATTGAAATAGTGCCTACATTGCTGAGCATTCATCCTCAACTAGCTTTCGGTTATTACAATTACCCTTTACAGACACTTCTTTTTTTAAATAACTTACCGAGCAGCTTTTTCAAGCCTCCCCACCTGCCATTACGCTCGGGTGCGGGTGGCTTTAAGTCCGTGACGGATAGTCGTACGGTTTGAACGGGAGTGCCTTCCCTGGTGGTTCTTACCAGGATGGGGACCAGCCTGCCGTTTTCATCCCTGATGAACTTCCCCTTTATTTTCACCTGCCCGTGGATAGATGGAGAAAGAAAATTTTCTGCCTTCTCTTTAGTCAACTTTTCTAAATCTGATAGGATGGTTAACTTTTTATCTGTCAATTTTTTACACCCCAGTTTATATTATAAACCCCTGGTAAGGAGATGAAAAGGAGCAAAGATTTTTATTTTAAACAGGAATTGTATGTCAGATCGAGAACTTATACGAGACTGAGACCGCATTTATTAACAGGGGGTATGGGGTATGTACAAAGAAATAGCCGTTCCCGAATTTATCGGGGAGACAGAACAGGCTGTGATTCTGGTAGTACCGGCCCTGGAGCGGGATTTATCGGTGTTGTTTGAGAGGTTTCAAGAAGGCGAAGAAATAGATTACTGGTTTAGCTGGGAATTGACAATGCAAAATGATGATCAATATATGGTTACCCTGGAGATTGGTTGGGATGGAGAAGATGTGGTTGCCATCGGCTTTACCCTGGAGATGTGGGAGTACCTGCCGGTTATAACCAGGCGCAGCCACGTGGTTTTAATGACGGACTGGCAGCTAATTGAGGAAGGCGTTGCAGCTGGGATGGACCAGATGGGGAGATTCCGGCCCAGGGCCTTGCTGGTGCGCGACGCAGGTCAGGGCATGGGGGCGTTATCCAGTAAAGTGGCCGTTCAGGCCATGTACTGCAAAAGTAATGTCGAGCTGGTGCAACTGCTTGACATCCTGAGGGACAGCCTCACTTCACAGGAGAACTTGCATTAACCCTAAAGCGGATAGGAAAGTAAATAGTGGAAATGAATATAACATATTAAAACTTGGGAGGTATCCGGTTGGGACCGTCCAGAATCAGCGAAATAGTCAGGGTTGCCATGCGTATAGAGGAAAAAGGAGCCAGGTTTTACAGCGCTATGTCCGGCAGGACGGAAGATGAACGGGCCAGACAGATATTTTTAAAACTTGCTGATGAGGAAAAGGAACACGTAAAGGTTTTTCAAAAGCTCCTGGGGAGCTATGCCGACGATGAATTCCTTGAACCGGAGGTCTCGGATTACCTCAACGCGGTTTTGCAGGAAAACATCTTCCCTGTGGATGGGGAACCGGGGCAGGCTGACCGGAAAGTTGGAAACATGAAGGATGCCCTGGCCATTGGGGTGCAGGCTGAAAAGGATGCCATCCTGGCCTATCATGAACTACTGTCGCGCATCCGTTCAGAGAGTGGACGCAAGTTGCTGTATGGTTTGATTGAAGAAGAAAAAATGCATTTGATAGAGTTGAGAAGTTACTATGAAGAAATCTGAAGGTATTTCAATAATTGCTGTTTTGTGGTAAATTTTAGTTAGATGCTCTTTTGGGAGGTGGTTTTGTATGCTGGACCTGTTTGGCAGGCTTAAGGTTAAAAAGAATAAAGAACAGGTACACGAAGCCAGGTGCTTGTGCGGTGAGGTAGCCATCCGGATCCCCGAAGAAGAAAAAGAAATTTACTTGTGCCAGAAGTGCAATAAGCTCCTCTATTACGTGGATCCTGCCCCAAGCTTAACGAACATTATCCCTATCAACCTGGGCCTATTCAAGAGGCGCAAATAAAAAAGCCGTAAGATACGCGTTTTAAGCCAAATTAGTAAAATTAGCAAGGGGTGGGAATAATGGTCTTATGACCTTAACGATTATTCGCACACTTATTTTGTTTACCGTCGTAGTAGTGGTCTTGAGACTTATGGGCAAAAGACAAATCGGGCAGCTGCAGCCTTACGAACTTGTCATTATCATCATGCTCTCCGAGCTGGCTGCCATCCCCATGCAGGATATCGGCATCCCCCTTCTAAGCGGCCTGCTGCCAATCCTGACCCTGCTGGTGGCTGAAGTTGCATTGTCCTATATTGCCTTAAAAAGCGTAAAGGCCAGGGATTTTATCTGCGGTACGCCAGTTGTCTTAATTGAAGGTGGTAAAATAGTGGAAAAAGAAATGCAGAGATCGCGCTATAACATAAACGACCTGCTGGAAGAGTTGCGGTCCAAAAACTTTCCCGACATTGCTGATGTTGAATTTGCCATCCTGGAAACCTCGGGGCATTTAAGCGTCATTCCAAAATCACAAAAAAGGCAGTTGGTTCCCCAGGATTTGAATTTGTCTACACGGTATGAGGGGTTGCCCCTGGCCCTGGTCATTGACGGTCAGGTCATGGATAAGAATTTGCAGAAGGCTCAGCTAAAGCCCGGCTGGCTCAAGTCGGAGTTGGATAAATTCGGTATCAAAAGCTTTAAGGAAGTCCTGTTTGCCAGCCTCGACACGCAAGGCAAGCTTTTCTATCAGGTTAAATCAAAAACGTAATCACCAATACACAAGGTACGGGGTCTAAGATGAGGCTACTAACCACGCTGCTTACAATATTCGCTCTCGTTATTGCCCTAGGTTTTTGGAGCAACCACCAACTCACGGCCTCAGCCAATGAACTTTTACTTCACGTGGACAAAATCCATGAGGAAATCAACAGGGAGCTTTGGGACAGCGCCTCAGAGCATACCGAGGAACTGGAACAAAACTGGGACCGGAGAGGAAAATGGTGGCCCGCATTACTGGACCACCAGGAAATTGATAATATTGATTTCGCCATGGCCAAAAACAAGGAATATATTGCCGCCAGAAACGCTCCGCTGGCATTGGGTCAGCTTTCAGAAATAAGGCAGATGATCAAACACATACCTCAAAAAGGAGCCATCAATCTCACTAACATATTTTAGGAGAAATTTTGTCTTTAATGATGGATGCCGGTAACATAAATTATATTGGTATCATATATTATGATTGACAGTAACCAGGATATAAAATAAAATAAAAAGTACAACTTCAAGGGCTTCTTATACAATTTACTATTTGCCACGGCTTTCACTCGTCCTAAAGTGTGAGTCGGGGCATTTATCATTTTATCAGTAATGAGAATGGTTACTGATAAGAATAAGAATGGTTATCGTTCCGTTAAAGAGAGGGTTATCCAATGGATGAAAAAGCTAAGGTGGCTTTGCTGTCGATAGGTTCAAATACTTTTCTGACCCTGGGCAAGCTCTTCGTTGGTCTTTCTATGGGCGCCGTTAGTGTCATTTCAGAGGCTATCCACTCGAGCTTGGATCTGGTGGCGGCTATAATTGCCTTCTTTGCCGTAAGAACCGCTGCCAAGCCGGCGGATGAGAGGCATAATTACGGACATGGCAAATTTGAGAACCTTTCGAGCATTATTGAGGCCATCCTGATTCTAGTTGCGGGCGTTATGATTATAAATAATGCTATCCCCAAACTACAAGGGGGCGGGGAAATCGAAAACCTCGGCCTGGGCGCCGGAGTGATGGGTATTTCAGCAGTCGTTAACCTATTCATATCCCGGCAACTGTTAAAAACCGCCAAGAAAACGGATTCCCCCGCGCTGGCAGCCGACGGCTGGCACCTGATGACAGATGTTTACACATCTATGGGCGTTTTTGCCGGTCTGGGAGCGATTTACCTGACCGGTCTGACCATTTTAGACCCGATTATTGCTATTGCAGTTGCCCTGCTGATCTTTAAAGCCGCTTTCAAACTGATCAGCGAATCAGTACGCAATATCCTGGATACCAATTTGCCCCCCACGGAGGAAAAACTAATTCAGAAAATCCTTTATAGCTATGCGGAAGAGTACATTGAGTTCCACGACCTGCGTACGAGGAAAGCAGGTAGTGATCGCTATGTTGACCTGCACCTGGTTGTCCCCAAATATAAGGATATCGATGCTGTGCATACCCTCTGTGACCGCATTGAAGATGATCTCCGTACGCAACTGCCGAGTGTGCAAGTCCTGATTCACACAGAGCCCTGCCGCGCTCATTGTGAAGATATATGGATGATTAAATAAATATTTACTTGATTTTCCATAACCCTTTTAACCCCTCCTGCATAAGATTAAATCAGATATGAATTGAAAAAGAGGAGGGGTGTAACAAGGTGAAGCGTTTTATTTACCCGATTTTATTCTTACTGTCCATCATGCCAGACTCGAATAAGCACCTGGAGTCTTTCAACGCCGTAGCCCAAGCCGCCCACTACACGGTTAAAAACATCAAAGAAGGGTTGGATTCTTTCCAGAGTACCGTTATTCAGTATAACCAGAATCTTAACCAGCCAGTGATGAAAAAGGATGAGGCCGGCAGCCAGTCAGATTACGTCCAGCAACAGCCGGAAGCAGAGGCAAGCAATAGCAATACCGAAAAATAATCAATAATATATATCACGCATTAGCGAAACATAACCACATAATTGCCTAAGACCAATTGTTTTAGGCAATTTTCTATTAAGAATAAATGAAATGCTTTGGTGGGGGTAGCTTCCCCTAAGTCTCGATGTCCAGCTTTAGCCGTACGAGTTCACTGTGCCAATAGCTGGCCCAGGAGTACCAGTGATACCCTCTCGCCTGCCTGTAGCGGACCGTGGCCAGCTGGCAGGTCAATCAGGGAATTGCTGTCAATGGTAGAACGAAAAGCGCCAGTGCCTGGCAGGCCTACCGGGCAAGTCATGATTTGGTTTTGCCACCAGGTCCTGGCCTGCACGAAATGACGTGCTTTAGCTCCCTTTGGATAGTCTTGTGACAAGTACCCTTCAAGGCGCGGCAGAAACAGTTCCCGGTGGCCGCCCAGACGGCGGAGCAGGGGCCTTACCAGGAGGGCAAAGGTTACCATGCCGGAAGTGGGGTTGCCGGACAGCCCGGCCAGCACCCCTGCGTTGGAGAGTCCGAAGACCACTGCGGTACCCGGCTTAAAAGCCGCTTTCCAAAAGATTATTTCCGCCCCCGCTTTTCGCATCGCGCTTTTTATCACATCCCGCCTGCCTACAGAAGCCCCGCCTGTGGAGATGACTATGTCCGCCTGCGTCAAGCCCTGCCTATAACTGGAGGCTACCGCATCTTCCAGATCCGGGGCGCTATCCAGTAATATCGGCTGGCCGCCTGCTTTTGTGACCTGGGCAGCCACAGCATAGCGGTTGCTGGCGAATATCTTCCCGAAGGGGAGCACTTGACCCGGTAGGACCAGCTCGTCACCGGTGGAAAAGACGGCTACGCGTGGTCTTTTGTGCACGGCCACGGTCCTGCGCCCCACAGCGGCCAGGATCCCGATTGCAGCTGGATCGATTGTTTGGCCGGAGTTCAGGAGCACAGTTCCGGACGCAAATTCTTTACCGGTTCTGACCACATTTTGCCCCGGGGAAAGGGGAAGCTGCACCAGCACGCGCTCCCCGTCCCGCCGGGTATCCTCAAAGCGCACTACGCAGTCGGCGCCCTGCGGCACAGGCGCCCCGGTGGCGATGCCGATAGCTGTGCCCGGCGCAACCTCATGGGTGGCTGCATGGCCGGCCCCAATCGTTTCTATAACTTGCAGGCTGCAAGGTTTGTCCAGGGTGACCCCCGCCGTATCGGCAGCCCGGAGGGCAAAGCCGTCTAGAGGGGAGCTGTCAAAAGGCGGAAAGGGACGGTCGGCTGCAACATCCCTGGCCAAGACCATGCCCTGGGCTTCCAGTAAGTCTACCTCAACCTCCTCAAGTGGGTGAACCAGCTGCAGGAGCAGGTCGTTGGCCTCCTCCAGTGGTACCATCTGTCTCATAACAATCCTCCTGACCATGTGCGCCCATTTCTTAGTACTAAATGCTACATGAGAGACAAAATATTATTTGTTAGCATTTCATATCCCTCGCTTCGACATGTACATGATTCATGCTGCTCTATATTTTGTTTCATTGCCAATTCTATATATAAAATCAGAATCCCTTTAAGGTGGGGAGTTTGCATTAAGAAAAGAAAACCAGGGACGCATTACTCAAACTTCACCGAAACTCTAAGCGGTGGGTCTGGTTTCTTTTTGGGGACGCTGAGGGCTAAGAGGCCGTTGTGGTAGGTCGCCGTGGCCCCAGAAGGTTCGACTGTGGCGGGAAGCCGGATAATTTTGTGAAAGTAATCAACGGGGTTGTTGTCTCCCGGGGGAACTCTAGCGCCGTATAGCTCGATTGCCTCCTGGGAAATGAGCAGGTGCAAATCTTCATGGGAAACGATACCGGGTAGAATGGCCTGGAGGTTGACATCCCTGGTAGTTTCGTAAATCGAGACAGGTGAAACATTTTCCACCTTAGTCTGACCTGGACCAGAGGCGTCGTTCTGAGGAAGGCTGGCCTCCTGCTTCCAGAAAAGCTGGTTCTCGTCCTCCTGCTGGTTCTTTTTCTCTCCACCGGTAAGCGAAGAAGGGGGCAGCTCGCTTACGTTGATTGTTTTAAGCACTTCCAGCACGTCTTTGTTCAAAGAATCGCTAAAGCCCGGTTTATTTATTTTTTGAAACAGGTCCAGGGCAAATTTTAATAAGTCTTTTTGATTATAACTCACAGGGTAACCTCCAAAAGTAATTTTCAGCATAAGATTACTAAAAGATATGTCCATAGCCACGTTTAAGTGCTTCATATTTAAGGCTTTCAAAAAGGTGCTAGAGAAAACCAGGTTATTTGTAACTTAGGCAAGTATATTGTAAAAGTAGCTAAAACTGCTATTGCTCTTGTGCTGAAGCCCTACCTGAAGTATGCTGGGGGACCATAGTGGAAAATAAGCTCAATACCGAAGAAGGTAAATTAAGTAAAGTGCTTCTAAAAGCCGGCGAACTATTGCTGGCTTTTCTAACTCATTTGCAAAAATAAACCCGCCTTAAAAAAGGCGGGCAAAAAAGAGAGGAGGTTAAAATATGAAGTTGTAAACAGGAGGGTTCTGGTTTATATAATCCGGATTATATCCGGCCAATTTTTGCTGTAAATAAGGGGCAGCGATTGATCATATTATAGCCTCCGATTCTTAAATTAACCTGAGAATAATATGCAAATGCACTTAGATACAGCCGCCGCCACCCAAGAAGCCGACGCCAAAAATCAATAATATGAAAATCAGGAAGATGATAAAACCCCAGTTGCCGAAGCCAGCACCGTCTGCCATTGAAAATGCCTCCCTTCTATAAAACTAATATATTTTATGAAGAAGCCCCAAAATAAGTTCCACGTTATCTTGTTTGTCGAAATAGTGCGTTAGTTCGACTAATGACTTAGATTACGTTGTGTATAATGCTCCCAAGGGGTGAGACACAGGACAAGAAAAATAAGTTACAATGGGAGCATGAAAAATCATCATTGACTGGCATAGCCGCTATATTGTTGATTACGATCTTGTCCAGTACATTGGACAAATCCTTCGTCCTGAGATGTTTAAAACGCGCTCTAAGCTGCCAGAAGCCAGAGATTATCAACATAGTCGCTGCTATACCGAATTCAGCATAGCAGTGATCAGGGCAGCCATTTTACCAATCCAGACTATATCAAGCTGCTTGAAGACAATGGAGTAAAGATATCTATGGATGGCAAGGGACAATATTTCAAATCTGTGTTCTTGACATGGGGGGCATTATAAAAAGCCCAGCGATGCTGGGCTTTATCGTATCAGTATCCGTTGTACTAATCATACTGGGTATTTATATGTTCAAGCGTCGGGACCAGCAGACATAACGCAATGTCAGAACCGGGCAAGATACTCCATGTCAAGGGTCTGATTTTCGTTTTTTAATAAAAAGTATTACCAGCAGAACGAGAGTGGCACATAGAAGCAGTGGCGGCTCATCAAGGGTTACGGTGGGGATTTGTTCATTGTTGTTTAAAATTCTCTCCTGCAAATCGAGCAGTTCCTTTTCCTGCTCCGGTGTCTCAACCACAATAAATGCTGTCTGGGGTGTCAGGATTCTTGCCCTGAAGCCGGCTCGAATCAGTTCCAAAGGGTTTGGTTTCCCGTTCACCAAATATCTTTGCTGCGCCGCATCAAGAAGAATAGCGTCCTTATACCGGTTACCTGTTAGAGTAATGCTGTCCGGTTCCATATCGCCCAGCACTAATTCGCATTCATCATTGTCCGATATATATTTTCCATTGAAGTCAAGTACAGGCTCTACAATAGGGTCATTTAATCTGCTTCCCGCCTTGTTGTCTTCATAAGAATATGGTGTTAAAGTCAGGTCGTGATTCAAAGCGTAATAGAAAGGACTTTCAGGGAATCTGTCGGACAAAGGATAAATATTTCCAGGGAAAACAGCTCCGGGCATATTATCGGATACTGCAATTATAACTGGGAAACTTTTGCTGCTTTCTTTACTTAAAATCATTCTTACCGCCCTGTCAAAATTGAACCCGCATTCGGTTTTAAATTTCGCCTTCTTCATATCCGCGAGAGAATGGGATTCAACTCTTTGGGAAGCAAAAATCACTTCAGCCCCGGTGATTTTATTGGCCGTTGCATATTCTTCAATTTGCTCAATATGCCATGCTATGTCGCTGTTTTTTGAGCAGTCAATAACAAAGTGGTATTCTGGTGTTCGTTCAACACGCTTCAAACCGGCTTTTTGCAAAGGCGAAAGCAGAACTGCTCCTTCAACAGCTGTTTCTTTTTGCGCCACGTCTTTGCCCAGTGCAATAATATTGTTATCCAAATTAATATTTAATGGATGATTGTGAAGAATTTCAAAGCCTGTCTGTCTTACCTCGTGTTCGCTGAATGGAAAGACTCTGAGTTCCAAAGTGTTCCTGCCAGTATAGTACAGCAGTCCCGGGTCGCGGCGTGTGTTTACAATTTTCCTGTAAATGAACATAGCCGCCCGGCGGTCGGTAAGTATACCCTCTTTTCTATCTCCGGAGACATCAAGATAATAGTCGCTGATATATGCGCCTTCCGGTAGTTTGAAGGTAGTAACATACTCTCCATTTCCCTCTCCTGTAGGATTTTCCAGTGTCAAATCAACCCATGATCTGTACACTCCTGTTTCCTCAGCAAACTCTGTTTTGCTTTTCACAGCTGCAAGCCGTACCCGGTTATTTACCATATTTGAATTGGAAAGACCGGCGTCAATCAGACTGTGCCCCGAGTCAAAAAACAGATTTTCAAGTGCCAGTATGTTGTGCTGTGATATGACCTTCTCATCCAGAACAAAATCTGTGTAGAAGGCTGATATTATGGGTGTGTTTCCCGGGGCATAACCAGTTATACCTCTTGTTAAATCATAGCTTCCCTTAACATTTTTTAATGTCCTATCAAGACGTGCCAAATCAATCGTTTTGGTAACCTCAACACTGTTATGATCCAAATACCGCACGGCAGCTGCAAAATTATCCTTATCGCTCCAGAACGTAGATATCATGCAGACGGGCAGGGTTATGATTCCGGCACAAAAGACAGCTATTATGCGAGGCGTTCCCCAAGCCTTTGACAGACCGGCCCATTCCTTGATTATATGCCAACCCTGCCAGATTGCAGCGAGGGCGGGAGCCAAAATGAAAATTCCCAATCCGTAAAAAATGAGCCCTATTGCTCCAATGGGGAGAATCGGCAGGAATACGATGAAAAAATACAGTATATATGTATAACAAACCGCCTTAAGATAAAACACCAGGAGCCTGAGCTTTTTGTCCTTTACTGCAGGAAGCAGCATTAGGAATCCGTTTAGCGCTGCAATAATATAGAAGGCAGGGCTTGAAAAATCGCCGAACATCCCGACTGAATCAGCTCTGGACCAAAGGCCCTCGTTGCCCTGATTAATTGCCAAACCTCCCAATGGCAGCAGCAGCGATACAAAAGTTGTAATAATATAATACCTTTTTGTAGAGGGGCTGTTGAATTCACAGTCAGGCTTTTCCTGCTTCCAAACAAGCAGCATTTTCACTGACAGCAGCGTTATTGTATAAACGCCTGCTATGATAGAGATCATAAGTATGGCGTTTAAATTGATGCCGTTAATAATATTCATCATTACAAACCAGATAAATGGAACAGCAATTAATCCAGCAGCATAACCGGCTGTATCATTACTCTGTTCAGCGGATGTTGTGTTAAACGCTGTGCCGTATATGCCATACAAAACAGGGATCATACATAATATGATGAAAACCAGCCGTGGGCTGAGCAAACCTGCTATGTTAAATAGTTCTTCATTGAACAGCAGCATTAATGCTGTGAACAACGCATAAACAGCTGAGATTGCTGTGAATACCCTTGTGTCCGTAGAGTATTCTCTGCGTTTTATGAGTGCATAAATTGAGAATATCCCCATTAACAGCAGAATTATCGTACCCGATAGCGCTATTGATTCAATATTAACTCCAGGCCGTAAGGTAAGGTAACAGAAAAGCATCAGCTGAGGCAGTGTCACAAACAATAATATGTAAACGGGTTTAGTAACTCTTTTCATTGCTAATCACTTCCCAATTAATTGTTTTACTGCTATATAGCTTGTCGCCAGAGCTGCAAAATAAAGGGAAATGCCTATACCTGAATGTAGAAGTACAAATTTCTCGTGGGTTACAAACGGTATCGAACCAATAATTCTGATACAGCTGATTAAAACCCCGGTTGCAGCGGCGCCGGCAAGACATGTTATAAACCATATCACCTTGTTAAATCCGTTAAAATGCTTTGCGAACACACAGGCATTCATTAAAAACATCAAAAAAATAAAGTGGTAACCCATACATTCCCGGCCAATGATAAATGTACAATCAATAGAGGAATACCCAATCCCGTTTGTGTAAACCAGCGGAATGTTGTAAAAAATCTCTGCCGCTTTTGCGTGAGGATAAAGTAACATCTTTAAGACATCGTCCTGTGCTGTTTTAAACCCATATATCAAACACAGACCAATCAGGACAGCAAAAAAATAAAAAACAATATTCTGTACTTTATCTGTCATTGCCGTCATGTTCCTTATCCATGTATTCCAGAATATCGCCCGGTTGACATTTTAATGCCTTGCAGATTTCTTCCAGTGTGGAAAACCGAATGGCCCTTGCTTTGTTGTTTTTAAGAATTGATAAATTTGCAGGAGTGATGTTCACCAGTTCCGCAAGCTCGAGCAGCCCAATTTTTCTTTTTGCCATCATTACGTCCAGATTAACGATAATCGGCAATGTTTATCACTCCTTACACCGTTAAGTCATTTTCTTCTTTATACTGTACCGCCTGTTTGAACACATCTGCCAGAACCAGCGAGAACAAGCCTGCTATGGCAAAGATAATAACAATGATGGCTGTTGCCAATGTAAACCAGAACAAACATTTTGTTATGTATAAAGCTGAAATGACAAAAGAGGCAGCTGCCATTTTCCGCAAAGCGTTGACATTTTTCATGGTAAACGGATCAGTATGCAAAAGTGTTTGAAAAATACATCTCAGTGTCCATAAAATATACAGCGCTGCGATGCCTGACAACATTAGTACAGCTGTCGATTGCAGGCGAATGCCTTCAGCTATAAGGGCGTGTGGAATAAGCTTGTAAATAATTACCGGAACAGATGCACAAACCAGAATACCGCTGTAAAACATAAAATCCATAAGTAGCTTGGTAAGGTGGTGTAGAGTTTTTTTATTTTGCATTAAAAAAGACCCCCCGAAAACTTTATCAAGCAGCATTATAGCACGTTGGATTTCGAAATACAATATATTTTTATTGATAAACAATAAATTTTAATCGAAATTTAATATATAACGCCTGGAGACAACACCAACCCGGAAGCTATGAGATATTTAACATAGATTATCTATATTATGGAAATGCTTTCAAATAATGAGGTGTACTAAAATGAGTGATAATATTTTTTTGGCGGATGGAAAAGAAGTGAATCAAATAGAGGCAGTATACTTGAGCTAAGATTTCCCTTTATAACTATATTCAGTTTAAAAGCCGGGAAGATAATTTAACCCTAATTGGGGGGCTCTTAAAAAGCTGCGGCCAGAATAACCGAATCTAGGAGTGTACTATTAATGAAAAGAGGAAGGCGGATTATGTATTGGGTTTTAGGGATTATTATATTTCTCATCCTGGGAGTTCTGATATGGTTATCGATTCCTTATTCACCGGTGAAATCAGAATTTAAGCAATTGAAAATCAAGCAAAACGCAGGTTTGCAGGTTCAAAATCAGGTTTTTACCAAAGAGGATATTGCAGCGCTTCCTCAACCCCTGCAAAGATATTTTGAGAATTGCGGGTTTATTGGAAAGCCCAAGATGTCCAACATGAAAATTCTCCATAACGATGTTGACTTCATACTATCTTCGAGTATGCCCAAATTGAAAATAAAGTGCATGCAGTACAACTCGGCTGTAAAACCTGAAAGGATTGCTTTAATCGATACTCATCTGTACGGGATCCCCTTCGAAGGAATTGATTCCTACCAGGATGGCAATGGTTCTATGAAAGGAGTCATCGCCAAAAGCATAACTTTATTCAACCAAAAGGGTGAAGCGATGAATAAGTCCAGCCTCGTTAACTGCCTGGCAGAAAGTCTTTTGATGCCCAACATCGCTTTACAAAACTTTATGAGTTGGGAAGCCATTGATGTAAACCACGCCAAGGGTACAATTTCATATTATGGGATATCAGCGAGTGGGATTTTTACATTTGATGAAAATGGTTTATTAGAACGATTTACTACCGGTGACCGGTTATATGTCGATACAGGTGGCAACGTGAAGCAGGTCAAATGGTCCGCAATTTGTGGCGACTACCGCGAAATCAACGGAACAACACTTCCTAAATCCTTACAAGCAATCTGGCATCTTCCTGAAGGAGACCTGGTGTACTTTGACGGGCACGATACAGTTGTTCAGTATAATGCTGCACAATGAGCATTGGAGTAGCTGCTTTGTTTAGGCGGAAAAAATGGTCTTAATGAGTTTTCTAATATTCATTTTTGCCCTTTGCTATTTAATATTGTTCTAAGCAGCTAAAGGGGTGGAGCCACCGTGTTTAAAAGTGGTTCATCAAACACGACGGATTCGTATAAACATGAAAAAGGCTGGAAATATTACCCAGCCATGTAGCCCTTGATTTTATTAACTTGGTGCCGAAGGGGGGACTCGAACCCCCACGTCCTCGCGAACGGCGGATTTTGAGTCCGCTGCGTCTGCCAATTCCGCCACTTCGGCATTATTTAAGCAAAGCCTATTGTAGCAGAAATCAGCTCTCCAGTCAATATGGGACCTTTGTGTATTGGGCGGTTTGTGATATGCCACTCCCAATGTACAGGGATTTTGACTTGCAGAATTGACACTATATTTTCAACAGAGCAAATACAGTGTTTAAGAGGTGTCTTAAATATAGTCTAGTAGCCGTTCGTGACGGCAAGGCGGCAGCAGGATAATTGTCCTCCTGCTGCCGCCCTCTATAATCTAACGTTTTCTATTACATGGATAGCATAATCATTTATGCATTAATCCGGAATGGCAAAGGTGCCCTCCTTGATTCGTCATAAATTTTTCTTATGGATAACCGCATTAGGGATTATATTTATTTTCTTGTCATAGACTGTGGTAGCCTATAAAATGAGAGAAAATAGGCAAGAATAGGCCAAAGGGGGGCGAGAGTATGAAAGAAAAAGTCCAGGAAGCTCTAAATAAGGTTCGTCCTTTTCTGCAGAGAGATGGCGGAGATGTTGAACTTATTGATGTCACGAATGATGGGGAAGTCAAAGTGCGCCTGAAAGGCGCCTGTGGCGGTTGCCCTAGTGCGCAAATAACCCTCAAGCAGGGCATTGAGCGGGTTCTGAAGCAGGAAGTCCCCGAAGTAAAACGAGTAACACCCGTTTGATTTCAATTGTTTGATTTAATAAGGAAGAAAAGCCCTTGCACTGAGGTGCAGGGGTTTTGGTTTTTTTGTGGAAGTAGTGATTGAAAATACTTATGCAAAATACTAGGGATATAAGGTTTTCTTCTTGTATTTAATCATTTCAGCAGTTAAAATAGGGTTATTGGTAGACGGGTTACATAAAAAATGTTTTCGACAACAATAATATCTATGTGTAGAAAGGAGGTTTAACCATGAAGGAAAAGGTTGAAGCAGTCTTAAATAAAGTTCGCCCGTACCTACAAAGGGATGGTGGTGATGTCGAACTTGTTGATGTAGATGAAAATGGCCTGGTCAAGGTACGTCTGAAAGGAGCCTGCGGTGGCTGACCTGGTGCGACAATAACCCTCAAGCAGGGTATTGAGCGGGTGCTCAAGCAGGAGATTCCCGAGGTTAAAAGTGTGATTGGGGTTTAAATAGTATCGCCCCCTGTTGGACAAGCAGGGGGCTTTTCATATTTCAAGAGCTTTTTTAGCTAATACAGGTCCGCCCGCCGGTGTTTTAAAAGGGGCAGCTCGCGCCTTATGCTGGCAACCAGGTCAAAATCGATGTTGGCATAGATAATGGTTTCTTCACCGCCGGCACGCGCGGTAATACGCCCCCAGGGGTCGACAACCGCTGAATTGCCGTAGCAGATGTAGCAAGCTTGTTCGTTTGTGGCCTGTCCGCCGCCTACTACGTAAGCCTGGTTGTCAACTGCCCGAGCCTTGAGCAAGAGCTCCCAGTGAGCCGGTCCAGTGGTCATATTGAAGGCGGCCGGGATAATAATCAACTCGGCTCCCTTTAAAACCATCAAGCGGCTGAGTTCTGGAAAACGGATGTCGTAGCAGACGCATACGCCGATCGTACCCAGCGGGGTTTCGACAACGGTGACTTTACTGCCGGCGCCAAGTGCTTTTGATTCCTGGAAACATGGGCCGCCTTCAATGTCTACATCGAAAAGGTGGATTTTCTGATGCTTGCCCAGTAGTTCGCCGCCGGGGCCGAAAATAAAGCTGGTATTGTAGATGGCGCCGTCTTCCAACTCGGGAACAGAACCACCGACCAGGTAAATTTGCTCTTGCCGCGCGGCCTCTGAGAGCATGGTAATAGTTTTACCGCCCGGGTATGACTCGGCGAATTTTGGGAAAACCGAAGTATTGTAGGGGCAGTTAAACATTTCCGGCAGAATTACGAGCTTGCTGCCCTGTCCCGCAGCCTCCCTGATCATGGAGCGGGCTTTGGCATTATTAATATTCTTATCCTCTGTTACCGGCATCTGGCAGATGCCGAGCTTTAAAATTTCCCTCAATTCATCACCCATCCTTTTATAAAAAATATCCCCACCAAGTTAAAAAGTCAAGCCCCCCATTTTCCTATTGATAATAAAGCCTTTGTAGTTGAACTTTCTTATTTTTGTATTTTTTAAACATTAATATTACGGGCATACTTTTACATAAACAATCTGGAGGGAAGCTCTTTGAGCAGCTTTCTATTGCCTTATGGAACTACCTTTGAGCAGATCAGCCTGCCTCCCGTCTGTAAAGCCCGCTTATTCACTCCTAACCGGGTTGAGCTGGCAGAGAGCCCCAACAGTGAAATCATACGGGCTCTCGATGAACCCATTGGCAGCTTGCGCCTGTCGGAGCTTGCCAGCGCCAAAAAGAATGCTGTTATCCTGGTCAGTGATCAGACTCGCTTGGCCCCTACCAAAGTATTTTTGCCTTATCTGGTTGAGGAAATAGTCAGGGGCGGTATACGGAGGAATGACATAACCGTGGTGGTTGCAGCCGGTGCCCACAGGCCCGCTACTGGCGCTGAGGTAATGGAGCTAGTGGGGGAGAATATATATAATACTATGGAATGCCTGAACAGTTCACACGAACCAAAAGATTGTGTGGAGGTGGGAAGAACCTCACGGGGGACTCCTGTGCAGGTTTTTCACCGGGTGACAACATGCGAATTGAAGGTTGCCACCGGGAATATTGAGCCGCATTGGATGGCTGCTTTCTCTGGAGGCTCGAAGGCACTGGTGCCCGGAACTTCCTCTCGGGTTACTATCGAAAAAAATCATGCTCTAAGTGTAAAAGGAAATATTTCGCGTGACCCCAGCCAAAACACTGTTAGGGCTGACCTTGAAGAGGCTGCGGCTTTAGCCGGGCTGGATTTTATCTTCAATGTTGTGGTTGACCACCAGGGCCGCCTTGTCAGAGCTTTTGCCGGTCACCCGGTGCAGGCGCACCGTGCCGGCTGCCTGCTCTCAGGCCAGGTTTATTATGCCGAGCCGGGCCCGCCCGCCGATATAGTAATCGCTTCCGCGGGCGGTATGCCCAAAGACCAGAACCTTTATCAGGCTGTCAAGGCCCTGCAAAATGCCGCCGCAGTGGTTAAACCAGGTGGCACGTTGGTGCTGGCCGCCCGTTGCCGGGAAGGCTACGGCAACGAGTCCTTCCGTAGTTGGGTAGAGGCGGGGCAAAGCGAGGCGGAGACCCTGGAGTGTTTTTCCCGCTGCTTTGTCCTGGGCGGTCATAAAGCGGCTGCCGCTGCCAGGGTCACCCGGAAATGCTGCGTTCACCTGCTGTCCGACCTGCCAGGCCAGGTGACAGAGCTGCTGCATTGCCATTCTTACCATACCTTGCAGGAGGCAGTGGTGGGGGCCTTGGGGCGGGCAGAAACAAATAACCCGGACGTGCTGATAATGCCGTACGCCGGGTTGACCTTTAGTTGGTAGCTATTTAGGTTGGTAACTCATGCCGCATGCGGCGCTATATTTACAGCATCACAGGGGTTCCTGGTTCCCGGTCAGTTTACCTCCTTCAAGAGGTCAGTGATTACAGCATGATCGGCCAGAGTGGCGGTGTCACCAAGTTGGTCAGTGTCACCTGAGGCAATTTTCCTTAAAATTCTCCTCAAGATTTTGCCACTCCTGGTCTTGGGCAGGGCGCTGGTGAAATGAATTATGTCAGGTAACGCGATGGGGCCTATTTCTTTACGGACGTGCAGGGTAAGTTCTTTCTTGAGCTCTTCCGTTAGTTCCACAGAGTCTTTCAGAGTGATATAGGCGTAGATGCCCTCACCCTTGATGTCATGCGGATAACCTACCACCGCCGCTTCTGCGACTTTGGGGTGCGCTACCAGTGAACTCTCTACCTCTGCGGTACTCAACCGGTGGCCTGAAACGTTGATTACGTCGTCCACGCGGCCCATCAGCCAGATGTAGCCTTCCTCGTCCCGCCGGGCCCCGTCTCCTGTAAAATAAACTCCGGGATACTGGACGAAGTAAGTATTTTTAAACCTCTCCGGATCGCCGTAGACTCCGCGCATAATTCCCGGCCAGGGCTTGGTGATGACCAGGTAGCCACCCTCGTTCACACTGGACTCACTGCCGTCCTGGCGGATGACTTTGGGGTTGACGCCAAAAAAAGGCAAGGTGGCGGAACCTGGTTTGGTAGAGATGCACCCGGGCAGGGGTGTGATTAATATTCCCCCGGTTTCAGTCTGCCACCAGGTGTCCACAATTGGCGCTTTTTCACAGCCGATGACATTATGGTACCACATCCAGGCCTCAGGATTAATGGGCTCGCCAACTGAACCCAAAAGGCGCAGGCTACTCAGGTCCCGTCCCAGCGGCCAGTGGTCGCCGGATTTAATCATGGAGCGCAGGGCCGTTGGCGCTGTATATAATATGCTGACCCGGTATTTCTCTACGATCTCCCAGAACCTGTCCGGCTCCGGATAGTGTGGCACACCTTCAAACATCAAGGAGGTTGCCCCTGCTGCCAACGGGCCGTAGACGATATAACTATGCCCGGTAACCCACCCGATGTCAGCCGTGCACCAGTAGACGTCCTCATCACGGCAGTCAAAGACATATTTAAACGTTGTCGTAGCATAGACCATATAACCGCCTGTAGTGTGCAACACCCCCTTGGGTTTTCCCGTGCTGCCGCTGGTATAAAGGATAAAGAGGGGATCTTCGGCATCCATGATCTCTACTTCGCAGACGGGTGAAGCCGTGCTCATCAAATCATCCCAGTAGTGGTCCCGCCCTTCGACCATGTTGCAGTCTTTTTCAACTCTTTTTACCACGATACAGTTCTTTACGTCAGGGCAGTCTGCAAGAGCCAGATCCACGTTAGTTTTGCTGGGGATCGGTTTGCCGGCCCGCATGCCGTAGTTGGCTGTGACCAGGATCTCCGCTTTGGAATCGAGGACCCGGTCGCGCAGCGCTTCAGCACTGAAACCTCCAAATACAACATTGTGGATGGCCCCAATCCTGGCACAGGCCAGTAGCGCGATGGCCAGCTCAGGGATCATCGGCATGTAGACAGACACACAGTCGCCCTTTTTTACGCCTAGCTGCTTCAACACGTTGGCAAATTTGCAGACCTCGCGGTGCAACTGCAGGTAAGTATAAGTCCTGCTCTCTTCCAGGGGTTCGCCCTGCCAAATCAGGGCTGCCTTGTTTCTCCGCCATGACTGCAGGTGGCGATCCAGACAGTTGTAAGAGGCATTCAGTTTGGCTCCCCGGTAGTAGCGTACAAAAACGTCATCTTTGAAGCTGTACTCTTCAACAGCCTCCCACTTTTTGAACCAATCAATATGTTCCTCAGCCATTTCACCCCAGAATTCATCAGGATGCTCTATGGATTTACGCCACATTTGATCATACTGTTCGCGGCTGTTGATGCGGGCTTTCTCAACAAAGCTTTGTGGCGGGGAAAAAGTCCTTTTTTCAATGAGTAGGGTATCTACACTTCTGCTTTTCTTTTCGGTCACTCTTCTTCACTCCTCTTAATGGCTGGCCACGCAAGCCGCTACTCAATGTTTTTCTAAGGTTATAGTACACCATTGTTATTGTGTATGTAATGATTTTGCTTTCAGTAATCATAATCGGAAGTTAAAATGCATTATCAGCAGTTAAGTGGTTGAACTATTTGGGAAAATAAAGGTAATCCCTGTGACAAGGGGGTAGTAAAAAAGGGTTCTTATGTAAGCACTGGTATATATTGCAGTTTTATGTTAAAATAATTCAAGAGTGAATTGTTTCATTAATTTAAATTTAAAAAAAATTTAGTCAATAAGAAGGATTTTTTTGTAAATATTCAGAATATAGTGGATAAAAGGGCTGACGCTTGAGGAGGAATATATATGAGTGAGAGCTACTGCGCCTGTGGGGTTAACTATACTTACCGTGAACTAGAGGATTTTCTGCTCAACAGCCCTGAAGTGCTGGAGGTCGCAGTGGTCCCTGGACCTGAAGTGTGTGGTGAAGTGTACGCCTTCATAGTACCCCGGGAGGGTGTTTTTAATCCAGTAAGGCTGGAGATGGCTTTCCAGAGTAAGCTGAAGAGTTGCGGGCTTAAAGGCTTCATCGAGTACCGGGATAGCCTGCCGAAGAGCGGCACGGGTAAGCTTTACAGAAGGGAATTAATGCAAAAGGCCGCCTGTTGGCAACGCTGAATAAGGCTCCTTTGGAGGGGCGAAAATTAAATTTAAAGGAATAGAATTGCAGGTTAATAACTATATAACCTGCAATTCTGTGTGTCTTGGTGTTAACCTTGATAGGTTACCTTATAGCCTTTTTCCTGCAGTGCGATCACCATTGGCCCCGGGTCAACTGTATTCAGGCGCAGCATAATTTCAACGTTCTCGTTGTCTTTGTAAACGACGATAGAGGCCTTTATAGACACTCCGTAATCCTTAACCACCTGGGTAATATCGGCCAGCAGGCCAACCCGGTCAGATGCCTCCAACAACAGGCGGGTGCCCGCCTTGCCGTAACCAAAAAATCTGATCAGAGCATCAAAGATATCGGTCACGGTAATAAGCCCCACCAGCTTGTCCCCTTCCAGGACGGGAACGCTGTTGATCTTGTTTTCCCGCATCAAGAGTGCGGCCTCTTCAAGTGTAGTGCCCTGTTCAACTGTGATGGGCGACTTCACCATGACCTCGGCCACGGTCATTTTAGCCAGGAGTTCGTTTAACTCAAAGATACTCAGAGAGGTAGCCGGTGAGGGGGATACTGTCAGGAGGTCTTTTTCGGTAACCAGGCCTTCCAGTTTTCCATCTGAAACTACCGGTAGTTGTCTGATTTTATTTTTCTTCATAATAGCCAGAGCGTCAAAGACAGTTATTTTCTTACCGATTGTGACAGGCATTCTGGTCATGTAATTGTGAACAAACAACGTATATTCCCCCTTCTTATCTCTTCATTACCATTGTAATGCATATTTGGTCTATGGGGCAATAAGGATAAATGGTTATGCAAAAAACCCGGCCTGTTTTTGGGCCGGGTTTTTTGCGATTGGACATTAATGCCTTCTTCTGGCAGGCTTCAAGGAAAGGTAGGCGGTGGCAAGCAGCACAAAGCCAATTGCGAGTCCGGCATAACCGGCCAGCATGTTGACCACCCCGCCGCCGATGATCGATCCCACAGTCTGTCCCGTTGATTGAGCCCCCTGCATGGCGCTTTGGACCGCTTGGTGGCCGTAAAAAAACGGCAAAATCCAGGATGCTATGGGTATGGCCAGACATTCCAGGGCCAACAACAGGCAGGCTCTGGCCCATATTTTGTGCAATGATGCGGCATTGTTATAAAAGAAAAATGTGGATATCGCCCAGCCAGCCAGAAATACCAGAAAAGCGGCCTTTACGGTTGCCAGGGAGACCAGCAGGTAAAGAAGAAGACCGGCTATCAGCCCCGCAACGATAGCATTAAAAATTCTCATTAGTTCCCTCCTTTCCTTTTTGCTGTAAGTGTATGCTTGTCTAGGTGCGAATATATCCACATTTATGATGGACTAAGGGCATAAAAAAAGACCTCGTGTAAGGTCGCAAGGTCCGACAAGTATTGTGCATCATGCTAAAAGAGGCTGGTGGTAGTTAGCATCTATCACCTTTTACGCCGGGGAGGTCTGCTCTGAAAATACAGGATAGTGACCACGCCGATCAAAAAGCCCAGGATCAGGATCGATCCTATAATTACAGGCAACTTCCAATCACGCCTTCCTTTTTTCTTGCATTATACCACACCTTTTTCTTATCCGGTAGTCAAGGAATTCAGGCTGAAATGTATATTGTGTAAATATCAGGGGCAAATTTTATTAGATTATCCAATACAAATATTGACACGGAAATTTGCGTGATTTATAATAAGGTCAGAGAACGTCAGACCTGCTTTCCGGGATTACTACCCGCAAGGGAAGAGAAGGTAACATTTTTAATCAACCGCCGGGAGTCTAGGTGTTGGGCTTTACGAAAAACGTTAAAAATTCAAGGAGGTCTCTTTATGGCTATTGTGAGATGGGATCCATTCCGGGAACTTAACACTCTGCAGCATTCGATAAACAGGCTCTTTGATGATAACTTACGCTTTCTGAGGGCGCCTGAAGCGCCTTTGACCCAGGGTGGAGGGGCTTTCCCCGTTGATATCAAGGATACCCCTGAGGCCATACTGGTAATGGCGGAGTTGCCTGGTTTCAACAAAGAAGACATTCATATAAGTTTCACCGATAACATGCTCTCTATCAAAGGGGAGCGTAGTAGGGAAGACAAAGAAGAGAGCGAAAACTTTCTCAGGGTTGAACGCAGCTACGGTTCTTTTAGCCGTTCTTTTACTATGGATGTTCAAATAAAACAAGGCGAGATTAAAGCTCGCTACCAGGATGGTGTCCTGGAAATTATCCTGCCCAAGCAGGACGAGGCTGCCAAGAAAGAAACTAACATAGAAATTGAAGGTTAAATCCAAAGGTTCCCGGCAGGTTGATGTTTTTATTTTAATAGTTTAAACGAGGGAAAATCCCTCGCTTTTTTATAAATCATAAAAATATTCAAACAGGAGGGGAGCAAGAAATGAGAACGGACAAATTTACCCTTAAGACCCAGGAGGCCTTCGAAGCTGCCCAGGGTATTATGTCTCAGTACGGCCACCAGCAGATGGAGGGTGTCCACCTCCTCCTAGGTCTTTTACAGCAGGAAGAAGGTAGCGTGAAACAGATCCTCCTAAAGCTTGAGCTTGATTTGAACAAGTTAAAGGATGAAGCGCAGGCTGTCGCCGGACGATTGCCCAGGGTACAGGGCGGCGGAGGAGCATATGTCTCCAAGGAGCTATCCGAAATTATCGATTTGGCCTGGAAAGAGGCTGAAAGGCTTAAGGATGAGTACCTGAGCACCGAGCACCTTTTGCTGGGGATGGTAGCCCGGCGGGAAGGGGAAGCTGGAAAACTCCTGCGCGCACAGGGGGTTTCGCAGGACCGTGTTTACAAAATCCTGGTGGAAATTCGCGGCACCCAGCGGGTCACTGATCAGAACCCGGAGGACAAGTACCAGTCCCTGACCCGTTTCACCAGGGACCTGACCGATCTGGCCCGCAAGGGCAAGATGGACCCGGTGATCGGGCGTGACGAAGAAATTCGCCGTGTGGTGCAGGTGCTTTCCAGACGCACCAAGAACAACCCTGTTTTAATCGGCGAACCCGGTGTGGGTAAAACTGCTATTGTGGAAGGTCTAGCCCAACGTATTCTAGGCGGGGATGTGCCGGAAGGGCTGAAGAACAAGCGCCTTTTAAGCCTGGATATGGGAGCGCTCATTGCGGGCGCGAAGTACCGGGGTGAATTTGAAGACCGGTTAAAGGCGGTTTTAAAGGAAATAGGCGAGGCGCAGGGTGAAATCATCCTCTTTATCGATGAACTGCATACCCTGGTTGGCGCAGGAGCGGCGGAAGGAGCGGTCGACGCGGCCAATATGTTGAAACCTGCTCTAGCACGTGGTGAACTGCACTGCGTAGGCGCCACTACTCTGGATGAGTACCGCAAGTATATCGAAAAGGACGCGGCCTTAGAGCGCAGATTCCAGCAGGTCTACGTGGGTGAACCCTCCGTTGAGGATAGCATTGCCATTTTGCGGGGACTGAAAGAGAAATACGAGGTGCACCACGGGGTGCGCATCAAAGACACCGCCCTGGTGGCCGCGGCAACGCTTTCCCACCGCTATATTACAGAGCGGTTCTTGCCTGATAAAGCCATTGACCTGATGGATGAGGCGGCCTCCCATTTGCGTATCGAAATTGACAGTATGCCCACAGAAATAGACGAGGTCGACCGGCGGGTAAGGCAGTTGGAAATTGAAAAGCAGGCACTGGCCAAAGAACAGGACCGGGCTAGCCAGGAACGGCTGCACAAAATGGAAGGCGAATTACAGGACCTTAAGGCCAGGATGGAGAACATGAAGGAGCACTGGCGCAAAGAGAAGGAGCACATCCAGAGCATCCGGGAAATCAAGGGCAAGATCGAGGAGACCAGGTTGGCAGAACAGGCCGCCGAGCGGGAAGCGGACCTTGGTAAGGTAGCCGAACTGCGCTACGGGGTCATTCCTGAACTTAACAAGCGCCTGCAGCAGTATAACGAGAAGTTGGAGGGGCTGCAAAAGGACCACAAGATGCTCAAAGAAGAAGTGGATGAAGAAGATATTGCCGAAGTCGTGTCCAAATGGACGGGAATTCCGGTGTCACGCATGCTTGAGGGGGAAATTCAAAAACTTTTGCAAATGGAAGGACTCATCAAAGAGCGGGTGGTCGGACAGGACCGGGCGGTCGAGGCAGTTGCCGATGCTATTCGCCGGGCCCGGGCGGGGGTATCGGACCCGAACAGACCTATGGGTTCCTTCATCTTTCTTGGCCCCACTGGTGTCGGTAAAACCGAGCTGGCCAGAGCGTTAGCCCATTTCCTGTTCAACGATGAGCGGGCCATGCTGCGCTATGACATGAGTGAATATATGGAGAAGCACACTGTTTCCCGTCTGGTCGGCGCTCCCCCAGGCTACGTTGGCTATGATGAGGGAGGCCAGCTTACGGAGGCAGTGCGGCGCCGTCCCTATGCGGTAATCCTCTTTGACGAGATTGAAAAGGCCCACCCTGACGTGTTCAATATCCTGCTGCAGCTTTTAGACGATGGCCGGCTGACCGACGGCCACGGGCGTACCGTGGATTTCCGCAATACCGTGGTGATTATGACCTCCAACCTAGGCAGCCACTGGTTCCGCGAAATGAACGCTGACAGACGCCCGGAGCTGGAAAACCGTGTGATGGGTGAATTGAAGGACAGTTTCCGGCCGGAATTTTTAAACCGCATCGATGAGGTGGTTATTTTCAATAACCTCGGCAAGCAGGAAATTATCAGGATTGTGGATATCCAACTGGCCCTGCTGCAGGAACGACTGTCCAAGCTGGGGTTTGCCCTGGAGGTTACTCAGGAGGCTAGGTCACTCCTGGCAGAGGAAGGTTTCGACCCGGTCTTCGGGGCGCGTCCTCTCAAAAGGGCTATCCAAAAGCGTCTGGAAAACCCGCTCTCCGTGCATATTCTGGAAAGCGGCAAGGGCCAGCGGGGCAGCATTCTGGTTAAAGCTGACGGTGGAAGCCTGGCTTTTGAAGACCGCCCTGTGGATTGAGTAAATGAAGCAGGGGGGCGGTTCTCTTACTTCCTGAATGAGACCAAAGAGCCGTCCCCTGTCTCATCCCTGCTGCTGATGCGGCGCACATTGATCGGAAAATTGCTTCGGTTGCTAGACTCTTGTTTGATAAGGATAGGAAAAGGAGCGTACTTATTTGGAAGATACATCTGGTGTGATGCTGGAAAAAGCCATCCTGGTAGGGTTTGAGGCACAAGAGGATGACCCCGAACAGGTCACCTACTCGCTGGAAGAACTGGCCAGGCTGGTTGATACTGCCGGGGCGGAGGTCTTGAGTCAATTAACCCAAAAAAGGTCCAGGCCGGATCCCGCTACCTTCCTGGGGAGTGGGAAAGCTGAGGAAGTTGCGGAGCTCTGCCGTTCCCTGGGAGTAGACCTGGTTATTTTTGACCGCGAATTGTCTCCGAGGCAGGGTCGCAATCTGGAGGAAATTACGGGCGTCAGGGTCATTGACCGGACCCAGTTGATACTTGATATTTTTGCACGCCGGGCCAGGACCAGTGAGGGGAAGGTACAGGTTGAACTGGCCCAGCTTAACTATCTCTTACCCCGTTTAACCGGCAAGGGGGTTGAGCTTTCCCGCCTGGGTGGCGGTATTGGAACCAGAGGGCCTGGTGAAACAAAGCTGGAGGTTGACCGCCGGCGTATCCGGCAGCGGATCAATGATTTAAAAGAAGAGCTTGAGAATGTTAAGAAACACCGCGACCTGCTGCGCCGGGGCCGCCAGGAGGCGCCAATACCGTTATTGTCACTGGTAGGTTACACTAACGCTGGAAAATCAACTATACTAAGGATGCTAACCGGGGCTGACGTGTTGGTGGAGGACAAACTTTTTGCCACCCTCGACCCCACCACCCGACGGGTGATATTACCCAATAACGAAGCGGTCCTTTTAACGGATACCGTGGGGTTTATTCAGCGTCTTCCCCACCATTTGGTAGCAGCCTTCCGGGCCACTCTGGAGGAGGTGGTGGAAGCAGACCTCCTGTTGCATGTTGTAGATGCCTCCCATCCTAATGCCAACGGTCAGATCGAGGCGGTCAACCAGGTACTGGAATCCCTCGGGGCTTCTGCTAAACCAGCTCTTATGGTTTATAATAAAATTGATCTGGTGGATAAGGCTGAGTTGCCACGAGCAGGTGACGACCCACCGGCAGTGTTTATTTCCGCTTTAAGCGGCCAGGGCGCCGCAGGTTTATTACTGGCGGCAGTGGACAAGCTTCTTGCAGCCAGGCGGACGAGGACAACCTTTTTCATTCCATACCAAAAAAGCGGCTTGCTGGCCATACTGCACGAAAAGGGCCGGGTTTTACATGAGGAGCACGGTCAGGAAGGTATAATTGTTGAGGCAGAGATAGAGGTGGTCTGGGCTAAAAGAGTAGAGTCAAAGTTGCGGGATTAAATAAAGGATTAAAATGCGGGCCCCCAGGCCTGCATTTTTCTGTATAATATTAAAGAAAGGTATTAACTAATGGATAAGTAAGCCGAATAATATACTAAAGCCAAGTGCTGACTGAAAGGCTCTTGTAAGCAATACAAAAGGAAATTTTAGAGATAGGTCGAAAAAAGTTATTTATGCCTTGACCATGCAAGAAAATCTCAAGAGGATTGCTTAACCAACCAGTTAAACTAACCAGCCCCAGGGTAACGATTTCTACCCAAGAAGAGCTTGTCAACAGTTTTGATATTCCCTATATGAACATTTATGTGCGTTTTATAGAAGGTCTTTCAGGGTATAATCTATTGATGGTTAAATTAACAGATGTTGCAAAAAAGCTTAAAGGTTCATCTTTAGGGCAACATGCCGGTACTAAGACTGTAAATATCAGTGAACTGCAAAGCCTTGTAGAGCAGCCGGTAGAAGTATGGGTAAAGGGTACCTTGGTGGCTATGTGGAAGTTGTGGTAGGCAGCTTATTCATTTAAATGTGGCTAAGATCAAGTGGAAAAATATTGGGGGTAAAATTTGAAAATATACTCCATAGGAGATGTCCACCTTTCTTTCAGCCGGCCGGTGAACCCGCTACGCTGGAATGATGTTGCAACTTACAAGCCGATGGATATATTTGGGGTCGAATGGCGTGAGCATTACCGTAAAATATATGATAATTGGGTTAAGACGGTAGATGAAAAAGATATTGTTCTTATACCAGGTGATTTTTCATGGGCTATGAAACTCACTGAGGCGCGGTACGATCTTGAATTCCTGGGTTTATTACCGGGAACCATCGTGGGTGTAGCCGGCAACCATGATCTGTGGTGGCAAAGTCTCTCATGTGTAAGGGAAATGCTCCCTCAGAACATGAAATTAATCCAGAATGATCATGTTAAGGCAGGCAATATTAAACTTTGTGGTTCTAGGGGATGGCAGTGTCCCGGAGCGGAATATTTCAACGAACATGACCTTAAAATATACCGCAGGGAATTAATCAGGATGGAAAATTCTTTGAAGAGCGCCGGCGCTGGAGAGGAAATTATCGTCATGATTCATTTTATGCCTACCAACGACCGCCATGAAAAGAATGAGTTTATTGAAATGTTTCAATATTACCGGGTAAACACCGTAGTTTACGGCCATTTGCACGGTGCGGCAGCGAGGCTTCGGCTGCCAAACTATGCCTGGGGGATTAAGTTCCAGTTAGCCAGTGCGGACTTTCTTAACTTTGCACCTATACTAATCAAGGATACCCTGTGATATAGCCGTTGGTCGTAATGCGTTTCAGATAAATCACAATTTTTTTATACACTGCTAGAACAAGGAGTTAATATGATTACTGAAGCCGTTTTATTCGATCTGGACGGTACACTGGTGGACTCCCTTCCTTTGATCGTACGTACCTACCGCCAGGTATTCGACGAAATGAACATACCCTGGGGAAATGATGATGTTGTGAAAATGATCGGTCTTCCCCTCAAAGATATCGGACGCCGCTTTGCGGGTGAAGCGGCCCCTGCATTTGAGGAGCGGTACCAGTACTATTACCACCGGGATCATGACCTCTACACACACCTTTTCCCCGGTACTCTAGAGCTCCTGGAAAGTCTTAAAGAGCAGGGAATTCGGCTGGGCATCGTTACCTCGAAGGGAAAGCCCGGCACAAATAGGACAGTTGCCTTTACCGGACTTGACCACTATATGGACGTGGTGGTTACCGCCCACGACGTGACCAGGTACAAGCCGGACCCGGAACCCCTTTTAAGCGCTCTAGCAACATTACATACTCAGGCCGGACGTTGCATCTTTATTGGGGACAGCAGCTATGATATTCTCACTGGAAAAAACGCAGGGTGCCTTACTTTGGGCGTTACCTGGGGGCTTGACAGTCGCGCGGAACTGGAGAAATTCAGCCCGGCAGGCATGCTGGAAAGCTGGGAGGAACTTCAAGCCTATCTATAACTTGAGAGGAACCTTTGGGTATATAAGACAGCCGTAGTTATATTAAGGAATAGGAAGAACTGGAGGAAAGTCGGATTGATCGTGGGAATCCTGACAGTTGAACTCTTTCTGGGTGAAGCAAATTCTCTCAAGGAGAAACGAAGAGTGCTAAAAAGTCTTATTGACCGGATCAAGGCCCGCTTTAACGTATCGGTTGCTGAAGTCGGTGCTCAGGACACCTGGCAGCGCTCCGTGGTGGGAATTTCTTTCATTAGCTGTGAGCAGGCTCACGTCCACCAGGTTTTGGCGGCGGTGGTAAGATTTATTGAGCGCCAGGGTACGGTTCTGATCACAGACTATCAAACGGAGTTGTTATAACTGTCTATTTATGGCAGGAGGATATGCTGCTGTCTTCGTAGAATATTTTGTAAAATATTCTTTGCGGGAGGCATATTTTATGAGTCAGGATTTGATCTTAGCTGCTCGAAACAAAGCCGGGGATAATTTTCGCCAGGGGTATAACTGCTCGGAGTCTATTTTCCTCGCCTTCCGGGATTTAGTGGCGCCGGAGTTGGATACCGGTCTGGTCAAAATGTTTACCGGTCTAGGCGGTGGTTTTGGTCGCGCAGGGTGTGCTTGCGGGGCGTTAAGTTCAGCGGAAGCGATTATCGGCCTTTTTAAGGGACGGACCAGTAACCAGGAGGATCTTGAGATAGGTTATCAAGCCGCACGTGAGTTCCACGATTTGTTTGAAGAACGCTTTGGCGGGACTTGTTGCCGGGTGCTTAACCCTAATACTTTCGACACACCGGAGCATCTAAAGAACTGTATTAAAATTACCGGCAACACTGGGAAGCTACTAATGGAATATCTAATTCAAAAAGGTCTGGTAACGCAGGATTTAGAAAAAAAAGGTGACGCCTAAACCGGCGCCACTTTTTTTATTCAATTCTAAGACTCCCACTTCTATAAGTGGGAGTTCCGCTTTTCTGCTTCGGTGGGGGTAGAGTCCCCCACCGAAGTCTCGATGTACAGCTTTAGCTGGACGAGTTCACTTGTATTTGCCCCATCTAATTTCGAGCAGGTTAGATAAAGGCCTTGCCATGTTTATGACAACAGTTCCCCTTGGTTTAAGATGTTTGAAATTTAAACGGGGAGCGCCCCCGGCTTTTGCCATCCACGAATACCTATCCCGCTAATGGATCCTCAGCGTTGAAGAACCAAAACAGGTGGTCATAAGCAGATGCTGCTGGCCGGACACCCTCCCCGTGCTTCTATTATGGCCGGAGGGAGAGCTCTTTATGCGAAAATTCATCCATCAATAACCGCGCAGGGGCCGCAGGTGGCGCACTTGCCGCAAGCGTCACATACCCCGAGGTCGCTGTAGAAGGAGTCCACCTCGAGGAGGTAGCTGTAGCATTTCTGCTTGTCAAGTCCGTCCTGGGTCAGTGCCCTTGAGGGGCATTTTTTAACGCAAGCCAGGCATTTTCCTTGAGCGTAAAAAAAGCATCGCTGGTCCGTCTGGCGGGGTGATGGGGAAAGGGGCAGGTCGATGACCAGGCTGCCGAAACGGCCGGCACAGCCCGAGGGAGTGATCAGCATGTGGTGCAGGCCGAATTCACCCAGGCCACAGACGTAGGCCACGTGTTTATGGGACCAGTGGGAGCAAAGCTGTACCGGGTCAAAGTTGTGAGTGGGCTGCTGCCATGCAGCTTTCATCCCCTGGACGGACAGTGCTGTTGCAATCGCCTCACAGCACAGGCTGATTAGGGCGTTGCTTTCGATGTAGGCTAGCGCCCAGGATCTGTCCACATAAGGATGCTCCCGGTTGCTTTTAACCAGCTCTTTCGTGAAAGGTAAGAAAAAGGCCAGCACAGTTCTCGCTTCCGGCAGCAGGTCGATTGGCAGTAGATGACCGGGACCTACGGCAGTTTTCAGTTGTTGAAACAGGGGATCCCCCGCTTGGGCATAGCCCAACAAGGGAGCGCGGTAGGCGGTTTGACCGCCCAGCTGGTTTTCTTTGATGACGCGGTTAATAATGCTTTCAATAAGGTCTTTCATGTAACCTGTACTCACCCGCTTTAAGAAATATTGCCTTCCATATTAAAAAAGGCCGTTCCTCAATATTATAACAATAATAAAAGGAGACCGCTTGTGGCCCGGAGAATATTGTTTTAGATGATATCTTGGAGGGCCGCGTACTGAAATCAGAAAATCCTGCTGTTAATCCCTATCTGGCCATAATATTGGCGGTGGTTGCCACCGCTTTTTCATCGATATTTACAAAACTTGCATCTGCTCCGCCCAATGTGATAGCTTTTTACCGGCTGGCCTTCACCGTACTGCTTCTGGTGCCGCTGGCTTTGGGCCCCACCGGACGCCGGGAGTTGAAACACATGCCTGGGCGGGATCTGGCGATGGCGGCTCTGGCCGGGGTCTTCCTGGCTTTACATTTTGCTTTATGGATTGCCTCTCTGAAATTAACCTCCGTGGCCAGTTCAACTGTGCTGGTTACCATGCAACCGCTATTTGTGGTAATCGGCGGATTTCTTTTCTTTAAGGAGAAAATTACCCTGCGTGGTCTGGCCGGAGGCGCCGCAGCACTGTCAGGCAGCGTGATCATTGGTTTTGGAGACTTTCAGGCCGGCGGACAAGCACTTTGGGGAGACATCCTGGCCTTTAGCGGGGCTTTTATGGTAGCCCTCTATGTTCTGATCGGACGCAGCCTGCGGAGCAGGCTTTCCCTTTTTCCTTATGTTTTTCTTGTTTACGGTACTGCGGCCTTATTTTTACTCTTAATCAATTTAGCCAGCCATACCCCGCTGTATCCTTATCCGTGCCTGGACTGGGTTTGGTTTCTTGCCCTGGCCGTGGTCCCCACCATAGGTGGACATACCGTTTTTAACTGGGCGTTGCGCTATGTGAAGGCAGCGGTGGTATCAGTCAGCATCCTGGGTGAACCTTTGGGAGCCACGATCATGGCCTATTTTATTTTCAAGGAAATCCCGGGAGCTCTGCAAATAGCGGGGGGGGTGGCCATTATCATGGGGCTATATATCTTTATTACTGCCGAACGCAGCAAGTGAATACTTTTATGAATTTATGCTCATGCTCACCCTGGTTTGTGGGAAAGAAGGATAAAAACCGGTTAATGTTGAAATTAAGTTATGCACGGGGTGATCCCGGCCAGATTCATTTAGACACAAAAAAGGAGGAGAAAAGTTGAAAAAAAGCAGGTATTTATTGCTCCTGGTAGCTATGCTGGCCTTAGCGCTGCTGGTTGCCGGCTGCGGTGGCGCCAAGGAGACACCCAAGGCGGCTGGTGGAGACACCATTAAGATCGGTTTCCTGGGGGGGTTGACCGGTGGCCACGCTCACTACGGTATTGAAACCCTGAAGGGCATGCAGATGGCCGTTGACGACATCAACAGCGCCGGCGGGGTTAACGGCAAAAAATTGGAGATCGTTGAAGGGGACCACGGCAGCAACAGCAGTGAGGCCGCCAACGTTACCCAAAAGCTGATCACCCAGAAAGTCTCTGCCATTGTCGGTGACCCAACCACAGGTATCACCAAATCCGCTGCCCAAATCTGCCAACCGGCCAAGATGGTCCTTCTTTCGGCGGGGGCTGTCGGCCCGGGGGTCGTTGAAATTGGCGATTACATATACCGTGACACCCTGCTGGACGCGGTTGCGGCGCCTGCGGTAACCAAATATTTGGCCGAAGAGCTCAAATGGGAAAAGGTGGCTCTGGTCACCACGACCGGCCTGTCCTACAGCGAAGGGCTGACCGGCATCTTCAAACCGGCACTGGCCAAGTACGGCATGGAGATTGTGGCCGAGCAGAGCATCATGGAAAAGGACACCAACTTCAGCGCTCAGGTCACCTCGCTCAGACAAAAACAATTTGACGGCGTGATCTTCACAGGTTATTATACCGAGGGCGCCCTGTTTATGAAAGAAATGCGCAAGCAGGGGCTTAACCAGGTCATGGCCGGAGGAGACGGCCTGCTGGGTAAAGAACTTTACGAGCTGGGAGAAAATGCTGTTCAGGGGAGTATGGTCTACGCCGGGTTTGCCGTAGACTCCCAGACTGCCGCCGGTAAGACTAAGGAATTTATTGAAAAATACAAAGCCGGTAACAATAATGCTCTCCCCGACATGTTCCCCGCTCAGGGTTATGATGCGGTAATGCTACTGGCAGACGCCATGAAAGTAGCCAACAGCAATGACCCCACCGTTTACAAGGATAAGCTTGCTCAGACCAAGGACTGGAAAGGCGTGACCGGCACGATTACTTTTGATGAAAAACGTGAACCGATTAAGAGCCCAGTCTACCTGCAAGAGGTTAAGGGGCAGGAATTTGTGGTCAAGTCAGTTATTTCCATCGATAAATAAACCAATGCCAGACAAAAACGATAAAGCTAACAGATTTAGATGAATCATTTGCAATAGGGGTCGCGGACCTGCCAAAGAACAACTGTTACCGGAGGACGTTCCTTATGATGATGAGGTGCGAAATCCTGACACTGGCCCTTGGTAGGTCGCGACTGATTTTAATTTTTTACAGGTATTCGTGCAGCAAATGTTTTTACGATAGCTGCCGGCCTGGAGGGGCTCTTAAAGCAATAGGAGGTCGTTGCATGTTTTGGCAGCAGTTTTGGCAGCAGTTGGTTAACGGGGTGACCCTGGGCTCCACTTACGCCTTAATCGCCCTGGGCTATACGATGGTTTATGGTATTATCCAACTTATTAATTTTGCACATGGCGAGGTCTACATGATCGGGGCCTTTACCGGCCTTATTATGGTCACTGTGTATAAGGTCAATTTCATTATTGCCATCCTGGCCGCCATGCTGGTGTGCGTCCCGCTGGCAATTCTTATGGAAAGAATCGCCTATCGCCCCCTGCGCAAATCTACCAGGCTGGCCCCTCTGATTTCCGCCCTGGGTGTCTCCATTTTTCTGCAGACCCTGGTGACGCTGATCAAAGGCGGTCCGAACCCACTGGCTTTTCCCCAGGTAATTCAGGATACTGTTTATGTTCTGGGGCCGGTTAGGTTTTCCACGGTTCAAGTGCTCATTTTAGTCATGGCCAGTCTCTTAATGGTGTTCTTGCAGTTTACCGTTAAATACACCAAAATCGGCAAGGCTATGCGGGCTACCTCGGAAGATTATGAAGCAGCCAGCTTAATGGGCATTAACGTCAATCGCGTAGTTTCATTTACCTTCGCGGTGGGGGCGGCTCTGGCCGGGGCAGGCGGCGTTCTGGTGGGCATGTATTTTAATTCAATCCATCCCTTTATGGGTGTGAGTGTAGGGCTCAAAGCCTTCTGCGCAGCGGTGCTGGGGGGCATTGGCAGCATTCCAGGGGCCATGCTGGGTGGCATATTCCTCGGGATCGCCGAGGTAATGGGTGTTGCCGCAGGCTTTGATACCTATAAGGAGGCAATAGCCTTTGGCCTCTTGATCATAGTCTTACTTTTCAAACCGACGGGCCTATTAGGCCTTCCGATACAAAGGAAGGTGTAGGATTTATGGAAGCCATTATTAGTTTGTTGACCAACCCTTATTACATCCAGGTTGTAACTATGATGGGTATATTCCTGATTGCCGCCCTGGGGCTACACCTGATTACAGGCGTAACCGGGCAGTTCTCCTTCGGGCACGCTGCCTTTTTAAGCATAGGCGCCTATTGTTCGGCTTTGATGAGCATCCATCTGCATACCCCCTTTATCTTAAACATGCTGGCCGGTGGGCTGATGGCAGCACTATGGGGTGTCATTCTGGGGTTTCCCAGCCTCCGTCTGACTGGGGATTACCTGGGTATCACCACGTTGGGTTTTGGTGAGATTGTACGGGTGGTTTTTATCAATATGAAAATCACGGGAGGAGCCGGTGGGCTGGCGGGCATACCCAGAGAAACAAATATTTTGCTTGTTTATATTGTCGTGGCGCTAAGTATCTGGGGTATCTACCGCATCCAAAATTCACGCTTCGGCCGGGCACTGGTAGCAATTCGTGAAGATGAAATTGCTGCCGAGTCCATGGGTATCAACCCCCTTCTCTATAAAATAAAAGGATTTGCTCTCGGGACCTTCTTTGCAGGGGTTAGTGGTGCGCTTTTTGCCCACTTGATGCAGTACCTGAACCCCGCCGACTTTGGTTTTGCGAGATCCTTTGAGATTTTGAATTATGTGGTCCTAGGAGGTCTCGGCAGCATTCCAGGGGCTATTTTAGGTACGGCTGTCCTGTCTCTCGCGCCTGAATTTTTGCGGTTTGTCAAAGAGTATCGGATGATGATTTACGGTGCGCTGATGGTTTTGATGATGATATTCCGACCATATGGACTGCTGGGCGGTGTAGATTTTGTACAGCTATACAAAAGACTCAAGTCCAGGCGGAAAGCCGGGCCAACTTTGCCCGGCAATATGCCCTAAGAGCTACAAAAAAAGGAATGATATAGCCGAGGTGCTTTTTTATGTCTATATTGCTGGAACTGGACGACATAACCATCCGTTTTGGTGGTTTGATCGCGGTGGACCACGTCAGCCTTCAGTTGGAGGAAGGGACTGTCGTAGCTTTAATCGGACCCAACGGGGCCGGTAAAAGCACTGTTTTCAACGTGATTACCGGTATTTACCCCCCTACCAGCGGCAGGGTGCTGTTTAAGGGTGCTAATATCACAACTATGAAACCTTACGCCATTACAGCCTGCGGCATCGCGCGGACCTTCCAAAATATTCGTCTTTTTAAAAATATCTCTGTTCTTGATAATGTTAGAATAGGCTGCCACTGCCGCAGCAAGGCGGGAATCATCGGAGCTTTGACCCGGTTGCCCGGTGTCAAGGGGGAGGAGAGAGTTATCACCGAAAAGGCTCTGGCCGTAATGGAGGTGGTCGACCTGGCCGCCAAAAGGGCAGAGTTGGCTAAAAATCTTTCCTATGGTGAGCAGAGGCGTCTTGAAATAGCCAGAGCTCTGGCGGCTGAGCCCTTGCTGTTGCTTCTGGATGAGCCGGCTGCCGGGATGAACTCGTTGGAGAAGCAGACGCTGATGCAGATGCTGCAGCGCATTAGGACGATGGGAGTTACCATTCTGCTGGTAGAGCACGATATGAAGTTCGTCATGAATATTTCCGACCGGGTGGACGTATTGGATTACGGGCAAAAAATTGCTTCAGGCACACCGGCGGAAATACAGAATGACCCCGCGGTAATTGATGCCTACCTTGGGAAGGAAGTGGATTAGATGCTCCTAGCTGTTGAGAACCTTGCCGTTTCCTATGGGGGCATCCAGGCCCTAAGGGGTATTTCCTTTACCGTGGAGGAGGGTGAAGTGGTGACACTGGTTGGCGCCAACGGGGCCGGTAAAAGCACCACCCTAAAAACCATCTGCGGTTTGGTACGTCCTCAGGCAGGTACTATCTCTTACCAGGATGAGACCATTAATAAAGTTGCTCCCCACCAAATTGTGTCCAGAGGAATTTCCCAGGTGCCGGAGGGCCGCCGTGTCTTTACCAGGTTGACCGTGCTGGAAAACCTTGAGATGGGCGCCTACACAAGGAATAAACAGGAAACCAGGCAGTCACTGGAAAATGTTTTTGAGAGGTTCCCACGTCTTAAGGAAAGGGAACATCAGCTTGCGGGAACGCTAAGCGGGGGAGAACAGCAGATGCTGGCCATCGGCCGGGCCTTGATGTCCAGGCCCCGCTTGCTTCTCCTTGATGAACCTTCTATGGGACTGGCGCCGATGCTGGTGAGGGAGATATTTTCGATTATCACTGAAATCAATAGGTCAGGTATGACCGTTCTGCTGGTGGAGCAGAATGCTAACATGGCTCTATCTATTGCCAAGCGGGCTTATGTACTGGAAACGGGTCAAATTGTACTTTCAGGCACGGCCACCGAGATGGCCCGTAACAAGGAAGTGCGCAAAGCCTATCTCGGTGAGTAACTGCTGTAGGGGGTATTAAAATGAAAAGGCCAGATTTTGATTCTTTCAGGACTGTTTTTCTGGAATGCCTGGAGCAGTCCACCAACCTGGAGCCTTCGTCAAGTGCGCAGACCAGGTGGGCTGAGCTTGGCAACCTGGAGGTGCGGCGTCAAATCTTGGAGTCCGTTAATGCCAAACTGCTGGCTAGCTGCGGTTTGAGTTTTGAGGTTAACCACCGGCTGCTTAAGGTAGAAGGTTCGGTGGAAAGTGCGATCATCCAGGCTTATCACGAGTTGAACACTATTTATCTGGTTGAAAAAATTAACAACAAAATTAGGGGACGGCTCAGCTAATACCAAAATAATAATTAACCAAAAGTAAATAATTTTTTGAATATTTGGTTTTTTGCAGAAGGAATTTTTACAAGGCTGTTGAATATATTAAATTGAGGTTGGTAGGCGGTCACTTTGCCAGGCTGCTTGTCAAAATACCATCCTCTTATAATGGTTAATGGGGGTACGAAAACCGGCTGTTTCGGCATGTCACATGGTTCATTGAGCATGTGGCAATGACGGAGTGTTGTGCTGGTTTGTAATTATCACCCATTCAACCATTATTTTATTTTGAGTACGAAGAGGAGGTGGTGAAAAAAAGAAGAGTTAGCAACGGCTCTTGCCAAAAGTAGCTATATAAAAATTTATTCCACTGTACTTGATTTAGGTAACACAGTTTCAGACGGACTTGGCCAAAAATAGAAAAAATGTAAAATTTGTTATATGGAGTCCGGTTAAACAACCGGCAATTAAAATTCTTTTGGAGGTACAATCATGTCTGATAATAAAGTCTACGAAATTAAAGAATCCGCCATAGCCGACCCCGGGCCGCTAGGCCTGGCCTGTTTTGCCCTGACTACTTTTTGCCTTAGCATGGTAAACGCCGGCCTGGTTGTCAAAGAGTCCGTAGCCGTGGTCATCGCCTGTGCGCTGGTTTACGGTGGGGCAACCCAAATACTGGCTGGTATGTGGGAGTACAAGAAAAACAATACCTTTGGCGCCACCGCATTTTCCTCGTACGGTGCTTTTTGGATTTCCTTTGGCGTATTTGAACTATTTGGAGCACAAAAGATCTTAGTCGTTCCCTCACAGGGTGTCTGGCTGTTCCTGCTGGCCTGGACCATCTTCACCTTCTACATGTGGATAGGTAGTTTTGGTACCAATAAAGCTCTTGTAGTTACTTTTACTCTATTGCTTCTAGCCTTCATATTACTTACTATCGGAGCGGCTGGGAGCGCATCAGCTCATACTATGGGTGGTTATGTGGGTATTCTTACAGCCATTGTCGCCTGGTACACCTCGGCCGCTGGAGTAATAAATAATACCTACGGGCGGGTAGTTCTTCCGGTAGGTCCTTGCAAGAAATAGCCCCAAATGATCCAAAAATCCTGACTGTATATACAGTCAGGATTTTTTATAACGAAAATGGGGTGTCCTGTTTTTTACAGTGTGCTCTATTTATAAATAAAAATGGCGCCTTTACTCGAGGCGCCTGAAGTAGGGGGCTATCATAAGGTACAGTTAAATATTTTATTCTTTGATTTTTTTTCTAACAAAATAGCCCTGCGGGTCAATAACTTCCCTGATTAAACGGACTTCCTCAACTGTCGGTGGCTCAAACTCGTACACATCGTCGGGGATAATCAGTTTAAAGCCGGTGGCATCCTGTACGCTATTAACAGTTTCGCCGGGCATGGTGGCAATTAGCTTCATCCGTTTAGTTTCATCGTCAAAACCCATCACGGCCTTGGTGGTGATAACCCTGTAGGGGCCTTGCCCAACCAAGCCGGCGCGCCAACGGGCGTTGGGAGAGCCGTCCAGGTAACCGGGGCTGGTGATATAGCTGATCTTTTCTGCGAAACGCCTGGGCTCGTGTACCATGATGATGATGGTACGCTCGCAGGAGCAGGCCATATCACTGGCGCCGCCGCTGCCGGGCAGGCGGGTTTTGGGCTTTTGGTAGTCTTCCGGGAATCTACCCATCATGGTGGAGTTCAGGTTGCCATACGGGTCGATCTCGGCGCCGCCGATGAAGCCGAAGTCACAAAAGCCACGCTGGGTTAGTTCAAAGGCGGAGTTGAGGCCGAGCAGATAATTAGCCTTGTAGGTGGTTCTTGAGCCACCCACAGAAAGGGGCAGGCCACGGGAAAGCTCGGGACCTACAGCGCCTGCCTCAAATACCGGGACGATACCGGGGCCGTGAGTCAACTGTGCCAGGGTAATGGCCACCATAGGCAGGCCGGTGCCGGCAAACACTACTTTATTATCAATCAGGGTTTTAGACCCTGCGACTACGATCATTTCTTGTGGTGTAAAGTCTTCAGAATAATTAGCCATTCTATTCCACCCCCTAACCTAATACCGTGTAGCCTGCATCAAGACGAATGCCGGGCTCGATTTTTTGTATATACTGAATCTGACTGAGCGGGATCTTGTTGATTAACTCAGTTGTGTTTTCTACTCCGAAAATATAGGTGTCGTAGTAGTTCTGAAGCGGAGTGGGATCCCCTTTACGTAACTTCTCGCAGGCGCCTCTGAATTCGGCGGTGTGTTTTTCGTCGAAGTAATAGAGGCCGTTACAGTTGCCCGGGAATGCTCCGAAAGGAACTTCGATGACGGCGTCGACACTAAAGAAGGGTATCGTGACCCGGTTCGGGAACCGTGTCATGTCATCGTGCTCGATCAGGCGGTCACAGGTGATAATGGTGTGCGCGGAAGCCATTGACATCTCAGGGCAGGTAAACATAGGACCCTGGGTTCGGCAGTTGCCGTAAATATCGGCTTCCTGGACGTGAATAATGGCCACGTTCGGATGAGAGGCCGGCAGGAGCATGATTGGTCTCCCAGTGAAGGGGCAGTCAATTACCTTAGCCCTGTTGGTTTTGAGCATATCACTGCCGAGCGGGCTACGGCAGGGTATGAAGGGAATACCTATTGACCCGGCCTTTAAGCGGGCGGACATATCGTAGTTGCTCCAGTCTTCAAGCTCCACCTTGTTGTTTTCAGTCAGGTAGCGCAAAAGTGGGGAAATGCCGAAAGCTTCGTGTGCGAAGTAGGCAAACTCCATCCTTTTGATGCTGTTTTTGCTTTCGTCCAAAGCCATGGCTCCGGCCAGATATTCAGGTCCAAGGCCGGCTGATGCAAATGAAAGAGTTAAGTCTTTCCTTCCCTGCCTGATAATTTCATGTACGATGGCGACTGGCTGGCGAGCATTGACAAAACCGCCAACACCTACGTTGTCCCCATCCTTGACAAATTTTTGTACGGCTTCTTTGAGGCTCATTCTTTTGTCTCTTTTGGATTTATCTTTGTTTGCCAGGAACTGTCTGGCCTCATCCGGCGATAGGCCTGTCCATTCAATCATTGGCTCTCCCCCTGGTTTCCGTTAATCCGGTATCATTAAATTTACACAGATTCACTCCCGCCGACTAACCGGGAGGCCGTTTACATATTAAACTTTTTGGGATCCGGCACGGCAGCCTGGTACTCCAGTCTTACCAACAGGTTTATTAAACAAAAGATATGCAGGTTATGCGCCTTATGCTCAAGGCTGTTGGACCTTAATTGTAAACCCCCCACTAAATAAAAATATTTATGTTGTTTTTATAGGCTACCTTTTTGGTTTTGGTCACCTGCTACCTGTTGCAGTCTGTTTAAAATAACCCGGTGTGCCTTTATGCCAGATGTAAACAGCCAGAAACCTTTCCTTTCCTCAAAAGTGTTATTAGATTGTAACCTTCTCCACCTTCCTTGTAAGGAAATTCTATCGCTCTTACAAACAATAGACCATTGTCTGATGGAACAGTGTGTATCTATCATTGGGACTAGTACTTTTGATACAATCCATGGATGAGGAGTTAATAAATGGCTATAAATAACCGGCTTATTGCTCTGTAGTAAAGGTTACCACCTCAGGCAAGGAATATCTTGTTTACCCTGTAAGTATAAATAGATTGTCTTAAAGAACGACAGAAACACAGCAGTTGGCCATAAGGTACTAGGACGCCGGATATATTGTCAGAATTTTAAAACATTGATAAGATCGTTTTGTTAACAAAATTATCGTCATCGGCTCTAGCTATTTATCGCTCTTGTGCCTTGAGCATGGGTACATACCATAGAATGGCTTAAAGCTGAGAGGAGGTGGCCTGGTAAGTCCGCTGAATGGGGAAGTGGGTTTTGTTTAAGCAAATTTTCTTTAAGGGAGGTAAAAAAATGACAGATAATATTTCTTCTAAAATTAAAAATATTTCCACCCTGGAGTATAAGGAAAAAGATTTTGAATATTGGGGTCCGAGCCCCGATGAAGCAAGAAAAATAATGGTAAACAAGTCGCACGGCTTGCTAGATAAAAGACACACTTTGAAGGATGCGGTAGCCAAATTTATCAAGGACGGGATTAACATCGGCATCGGTGGTTTTGTGAACACCAGGATTCCCGTAGCTATCATACATGAAATTATAAGACATGGGGCAAAAAATTTGACCCTTTCCTTCCAATCCAACTCAATTTGTCCTGAGCTTCTGGCCGGCGCGATGATCCTCGATCCGGACCGTGTTTCGATCAAGCGGGTGGAGTTGGCCTGGTGGGGTTATGAAATAATCGGCATTGCCCCTATGGTGCGCTATCTGACCACCAATGGCATCATCGAGATGGATGACTATACCAACTATGGCATGTCCGCCAGGTTTAAGGCTGCGGCTATGGGTATACCCTTTATCCCGGTCAGGGACCACGGTGGTTCAGATATGGAGTTGATTAACAGGGGCAAGATGATCGAATGCCCCTTTAGTGGCAAGAACGTTTACCTGCTGCCGGCTTGCCACCCTGATGTCGGCATCGTTCATACCTCTGCCTCTGATATGTATGGCAACGCCAGGATTTTTGGGGCGCATTGTACCTGCCCCGAGATCGCGATGGCGGCTACTTACACGATCATGACGACGGAAAAGGTGATCCCGACTGAAAACATCAGGTCCTACCCCAACCTAACCGAAATACCTTATCCCGCTGTAGACACAGTGACCGAGGTTCCTTTCGGAGCTACACCTGGGGCAAGTTACGGCAACTATTGGTTTGACATGGAGCACTTGAAGATGTTCCGCGGCCTTTGCGAAGACTTCCGCAAGACCGGAAACAAGGAAGGGCTCAAGAAATACTACGATGAGTATATCTTCAGTTGCCAAACCTTTGATGAGACCCTGGAGAAAATCGGTTACAAAGCGCTTAAGAATTTAAAAGATATGGACGGCGGCCAACCCATCATCCTGACCTAATCTTACGCGAACAAAATTAGATTATAAGGAGGTAAAAAAATGTCCGAATACACTCCATTTGAGATGATAGCCTATACTGGCTCCAGGGTTCTCGAAGACGAAAAAATCGTCTTCGTGGGTACCGGCCTGCCCATCATTGCCGCTATGCACGCTCAGCTTACTCATGCCCCCAACCTGTATATGATTTACGAAGCAGGGTCAATGGCGCCTATTCTTGAAATGGGCATGCCGCTTTCCGTCGGTGACACCAGAGCGGCTCGTAAGGCCTGCTACCTCAAGGGTTTGTGCGCGGTATTTGAAATAACCCAGCGGGGCTATGCTGACTATGCCTTTATCGGCGGGGCGCAGGTAGACATGTATGGTAACATCTGTTCTACCATTGAGGGGCACAACTATGACAAACCGAACATACGCTTCCCGGGCAGCGGTGGCGCCGGCGCTATGGCCGCCAATTGCGAAAAAACCATTGCGATTATGGCCCTGGAAAAAAGGAGATTCGTAAAGCAGCTGGACTTTGTAACCAGTATCGGCTTTGGGGACGGCTCAAGCGATTACCGGGATAAAGCCGGCGTGATGGGCTCCGGTCCCTACCGGGTCATCACCAACCAGGCCCTTTTTGGCTTCGATCAGGAAACAAGACGGATGAAACTGCTTGAAGTAAAACCGGGGAGGACACCCAAAGACATCCAGGACCTGGTGGACTTTGAGCTAATTATTCCGCCGGATGTCAAGGAGATGGCCGAACCTACGGATGAGGACCTGAGGCTATTGCGGGATGTGATCGATGCCGAGGGTTATTTCCTAAAACGGGTTATTAAAAAATAATTGTGGTAACGTAAACATTGGAGGAGGTGGTGTTTCTAACGATATAAACCTGAAGTACTGCGGAATAACCAGATATAATTATTCCGTTAGCTATTTAAAAAAGGTAATCTACCCCCTACTCACCCGCGCCTTGGGCAAAAGGCGCGCTTTTTTTGCCTGGTCAACTGCCTGGTTCCAAAAACTTTTCCTGAATGGCCAGAACCGCTGCCTGGGTACGGTCACTAACGTTTAACTTCATTAGGATGCTGCTGACATGAGCTTTGACAGTGCGTAAAGTGATCTTTAAGCGTGAGGCGATTTCCTTGTTGCTCAGTCCATTGACGATCAGCTGCAGAACCTCTTTTTCCCGGCAAGTCAGCAGGGAAGGCTCCTTCTGGGCCTGCTGAGGTGGGGTTCCCTGTACCAGGTTGACCAGCAGGTCGTTGGCAATCGTGGTGTCAACGAAATATCGTCCTTCGGCAACGCTTTCGACAATTTCAATGAGCTGCTCGGGGGAACTGTCTTTTAATACGTAGGCCGAACTCCCTTCACGTATGGCCTGGACCACCTTGTCGTGCTGGTTATTCACCGTTAGTATAACTACCTGGACGTTTGGGTGCTTGGCCTTAATTATTTTGGCTGCCTGGATGCCGTCCATTTTGGGCATATTCACGTCCATCAGGACCATGGTGGGTTTTAGCCTGGCAACAGCTTCAATCGCTTCTTCCCCGTTGGGCGCTTCTCCCACGATGGTCACGTCATGCAGTTCAAAGAGCATACGCAAGCTGCGGCGTACCAGGGCATCGTCATCTACCAGCAACAGCCTGATCTCGCTGATCAGGAACTCATTCATGAGACCACTCCGTTTCGTCCAGAATATTGAACAAACAGGGTAATGCTGAATTTTGTGCCCCAGCCCGGCTCACTCTCAACTTTAATCAGGCCCCGGTGTGCTTCTATGTTCTTTTTTGCTATGGCCAGCCCCAGCCCCGTACCGCTCTGCTTGGTGGTGAAAAAAGGGTCGAATATCTTTTGCTGGATCTCGGGTGAAATACCGTCCCCCCAGTCCTCTATGGTGACCATAACCCGGTCAAAGGACGGGTTGCTTGATACACGCACGGTGCCTCCGCTTTCCGTGGCGGCTATAGCGTTGGCCAGAAGGTTGCTGAAGGCCTCTTTTAATTTTTCAGGGTCGGCTAGGACCAGGGGTGTGGGTTTATGCAGTGAAGTTTCAATAATCATATGATTGCTCAAGTGGTTCTTATGCTCGGATACAAGATTTTTTAAGAGCTCGTTAATGTCGATCTCTCTAATCTTAAGGTTTGTTTCGCCTGAAAAATGCAAGAGATCCTCCGTGATACGGCTGACACGCTCCACGGCTTCCTTGACTATATTCAGGTCTTCGTTGAAATCCATCCGCCAGGCCGATTTTTTTTCAACTGAATAGAGAGAAAGACGAATGGAGGTAAGAGGATTTTTAATCTCATGGGCGATAATCGCGGCTGCCCTGCCGAGGGCTGCCAGCCTTTCCGCTTGTTTAACTTTTTGTTCCAGGACAGTGATCAAGTTGTCCTTTTCCTTCAGGTCTTTTTCGTAGGTTAGGGCATTTTTTACTGCTATACCGACCTGGTGAGCAACCAGTTCCAGCATGCGCTGGTCCTTGAGGTTGAAGTCCCGCCGGCTTTCAGGGCGGGTGAGCTGGATGGTCCCGATAAAGTTACCGTCTAACAGAATAGGCGCACCAGTACCGTAGAGTACGCCAATCCCTTCCCGGCGAAGTGTAGACTGGAAATAAAGGGTTCTTTTTATTTCCTCGACCGTGAGGATATCAGTGGCCCGGCAGCTTTTTTTAGTTTCAAATATTTTCTTGAAAAGGAAGTTCTGATCGGTGTTTTCGGTGAAAAGTTTAACCAACCGCTCACTAAAGCCAATGTTTGATTGCAGCGTGATTCTTTCGGTATTCTCCTGGTAGAAAAAAATGCCGCTTTTGGTGTGTGGGATCAGCTTGGGCAGGTATGCGTGTACCGAGTGAAGGATTTCATCAAGGTCTAAATTTGAGGTTACTATATCGCTTATACGAAGCAAGATTTCGAGCTCGTCCACAGCAAGATCGCCTTTAATACATCCCTTACCGCTCACCCTAGCGGCACTATGGGATGTTTTGCCTTTCCGGTTATCGCTGTTCAAATAAAACCCTTCCCCTCAAATCATAAAAAAACATGGCAAATCAATAATATCTTTTATATATCCTCTTTTATTATAGCAGTTTTCAAAAGATTTCGCACTTTTGGAGTGGCGGTATAACTTGAAAAACCCGGGCTTTAAGAGGATAATGGTTAAAAAGACAAAACTTTCGTGTCGGGAGGTATTTTCGTGCTCTACCCTTATGACGGGATTAATCCCAAAATCGATGAAACGGTTTTTATAGCACCGGGGGCGATTGTGGTGGGAAGAGTTGAAGTTGGAGCAAACTCCAGCATATGGTACAACTGTGTAGTCAGGGCGGATGTCGATACCATCACCATCGGGTCCCGCACCAACATCCAGGACGGTTCCATACTGCACGAGCATACCGGTTTTCCACTTGTCGTAGGGGACCGGGTAACAGTGGGGCACCGGGTTTTGCTGCACGGCTGTATCATTGAAGATGACGCATACATCGGGATGGGTGCAATCGTATTGAACGGTGCGCACATTGGCGCAGGCGCTGTAATAGGAGCCGGAGCCCTGGTATTGCAGGGACAGCAAATACCTGCAGGCATGCTCGCGATGGGATTTCCGGCAAAGGTGGTAAGGGTGTTGAAGGAAGGGGAACATGAGCAATTTAGAGGTGCCGTTGGCAGGTATCAGAAAATGGCTGAAATGCACAGCAGACAGCTAAAATAACACTTTATTGCTAAACGAAGGCTGCTACAGTCCAGTATAATAAGCCGGCAAGCAGGGCTGTGAGCGGTAGGGTGATCACCCAGGTAATCACCATTCTTTGCGCTGTATCCCAACGGACCGAATTAAAGTGTTTTGCCGATCCTACCCCCATAATTGATGAAGAAATAACATGGGTTGTGCTGACAGGCATTTTAATCAGGGTGGCCATAATGATAATCATGGCCGAGCTTAAATCTGCTGCAAAACCGTTGGCGGGTTCCAGTTTGATAATTTTGGTACCGACTGTCTTGATAATCTTCCAACCGCCGACGGAAGTACCAAACGCCATAGCCACGGCACACGCTGCTTTGACCCAGAAGGGGACGTCCAGGGTGGATTGAAAGCCACCCGCCACCAGAGCAAACGTAATAATGCCCATAGTCTTTTGGGCGTCATTGGTGCCGTGGCTGAATGACTGGAAGGCGGCAGTAAACACCTGCAGGAGGCGAAAGCGGCGGTTTAGTTTGGCATGGTTTCCGTTTCGAAAAAAGAATCTGATCAGGCTCATAATGATGTAGCCAACGGTGAATGCAATCACTGGAGAGAAAAGCAGTGCGCCTAAAACAGTAATAAAGCCGCTGAAATGAACCGCTTGTAGCCCGGCGGAGGCAATCACAGCGCCGGTTAACGAACCGATCAGCGCATGGGAAGAACTGCTGGGAATGCCGTAATACCAGGTAATCAGGTTCCAGGTAATGGCGGCAATCAGGGCGGCAACGACGACATATAAACCATGTTCGAGTTGGAACGGATCGGCAATACTGCCCCCGATGGTTTTGGCAACTCCGGTAAAGGTAAGGGCGCCAACAAGATTCATGGTCGCGGCCAGAATAATGGCAACCCTCGGGGTAAGGGCTTTGGTCGATACAGCAGTGGCGATAGAGTTGGCTGTATCGTGAAAACCGTTGATAAAGTCAAAGGTTAGAGCCAGCAGCACAACTATAATCAGGATCAGGCTTATATCAGACATTTAAGAGCTCCTTAGTTCCGCATAATGATTCTTTCTAAAATATCAGCGACATCCTCGCATTCATCCGTGATCTCTTCCATCATATTATAAATTTCTTTTTTCTTGATAATATCGATGGGGTCGGTGCACGTAGAGAACAGGGTTTTTAATCCGTCACGCAACAGGTCGTCTGCGACCTTTTCTAAATCATTAATTTTATAGGTATGCTTGCTCATGTCTTGTAATTTTTTCTCACCCAGATGCCTGATCGCCTGAACAATTTCTTCTATGCACATCTCAATGTTTTTAGAGAAAAGCTTCATGTACTCGTCTGTTTCTGCGATGTTGAAAAGCTCAAATCTCCAGGTGCAGGCCTCAATAAGGTCGAGCACATCATCAAGTTTGATGGTTAGTCCCAGGATGTCCTCTCTCTCAAGGGGTGTTATAAAGCTTTTGTTCAAGGCGTATATGATTTCGTGAGTGTACTGGTCACCGATGTTCTCAAAACTTTTAATCTGAGTGGCAAATTTCTCTGTATCGCCCAAATTGGAGATCTCCTCCCGGAATATTTTGGAAGCCATTTGTAGATTATTGGCTATCAGCACAAAATATTCATAAAAAGCATCCTTTTTCTTGGTTTGAAACATTTACAACACCTCGCTTAGGAAGTTTATCTCCATTAATGGTATCGTATCATAACCTACAGGAACTTAATGTTAAATCTATGTTAATATTTAAGAAACCTTATAATAAAAAAAGAGGGGTGCATGGAATGCAGTTTAATTCTTCAA
>JAQVOH010000006.1:0-17352 GCA_028702695.1 Desulfotomaculaceae bacterium | reverse complement strand
AACCCTTTTATGCTATAGTAATTGTAGTTGCATAAATATTGGCTTTAGAGAACGGATTTTAAAGTGTACTCACGGTTTTTGTATAAAACAAAGATTTCTTCAAAAACTAACGATGTAAAGCACACTAGTGTTGTAACGCGCTAACCGATCATTTTGAAAGAGGTGTTAAAATTGAAACAGAATATCTGTATTTGTGGGCTTTTAATCAACGAAAAATCTCATCAGGCGCCGGTAGTCCAACAGGTTTTATCGAAGTACGGTACGCTTATTTTACACCGGAGCGGTATACCGTATTCTGACTGTGACAGAGGGCTTATTAATGTAACCATGAAAGCTTCCGGAGAGGAACTTGAAAACTTCAAGACCGAGCTAAACAGAATTAATGGGGTCAAAGTTGAATCGCTTTGTCTGGTAGATGATGCCGGCGAACTGAATACCTGCAAAAACAGGTAGCTACTACATGCGTTTCATTCGGATTCTTCGCTTTCGCTTCCCTGCAGCTTCATGTTCAAGCGCAGGGCGATAAATCCCAATACGGTTGCAACAATAGCTGTAACAAACATCCCCACTCCGAGTGCGGTGCCCAGACCTGCGGTCAGCCAGACACTGGCTGCCGTAGTCAGTCCCTGAACTTTGTTTTCTTCTTTGAAAATCAGGCCAGCGCCGATGAAGCCCGATTGCGGCGCCTACCAGGAAGGCCAGGAATAGTCTCAACGCAATTTGTTTATCATCGATTGGCATATTCATCTCTCCCATGCTGTTTATTTGGGTACTCTTTTACATTTATATATTACGAAGCAAAAGGATGCCCCAGGTGGGGCATCCTAATTTTGGCTATCGTTCCCTAAAAAGCACGCTCGGCACGTTCGATGGCAAGCCGGACAAGGTTACCACAGTTTCTGGAAGAAACTTCAGCAAAGCCCTCCCTGCGCACCACGTCGCCAACACCGAGTTCGTCGGCTAACTCGAACTTCAGCCTTTCAGACATTACTCCTCCACGCCTTCTGCTCATTTAGCCCAACCCCCTTATTCAGTTAGAACGACAGCGCTATTATTATTTGTATTTAGAAAAAGTTTAGACCTGGCAAATTTATTTAATAAAACTTTTGTTTTCGACAAGCAATGACTTATTCTCCAAAGGGAAGCTGCTGATGTTTGTCTAATGTTCTCATACCGAAAAGATCTCGACTCCTCACATTGCCAGTGAATTCGATAAAGGAATCACCGATTTTTGAAGTTGCCCATGATTAAGGGTGCTTGGGGGGTAATCGCAATGGTCGTTACAAAATTAGGCCGCGTTTTGGTTGTTGACGATGAAGTAGAGCTGATGACGGTCCTTTGTGAAACTCTGAATGAAAGAGAATATGAGGCATTTGGGTTTACATCCGGCGCAGATGCCTTAAAAGCTTTACAAGAACAGGATTTTGATCTGCTCTTAACAGACCTGATGATGCCCGGTATGAATGGGATTGAGCTATTTAAGGAAGCGCTGAAAATTGATCCCGATATGGTCGCAATTATGATGACTGGTCAGGAAACAGTATCAACAGCAGTGGAAGCGATGAAGCTAGGAACTTTTGATTTTGTGCTAAAACCCTGCAAATTAAACACGCTACTGGCAGTACTGCTCCGCGCTATGGAAATGAGGCGTCTGAGAAATGAAAACCTGCAGATGTGCGAATCAATGGCGATCTATGATCTGGCCATGGCGGTTTCTTTTTCCCTAGATATCAATGTAATCCTTAATAAGATTGCTGACGCTGTTCTTGAGCAATGTGAAGCGGATGAGATGTCGATCATGCTGCCGACCAGCACGGAGAAAGAACTTTATGTGGCCATTGCCCGGGGCGATCATATGGAAAGAAAATTGGGGCAGTGTATCCCCATCCAAGGGGGGATCGCCGGCTGGGTGGCATCCAATCACGAGACTCTGATCCTGCAGGGAGAGATCCACGATCCCCGTTTTGCTCCAATTAAACCCCGCCCGGATATTAGGTCGTCCATTTCGACACCCTTGCTTGTAGGTGGCAAGTGCGTTGGGGTATTGAACGTTAATTCAAAAAAAAGAAAATCGTATCTCTTTGGGAAGGTCACGGCATTGAAAATCTTGGCCGGCACTGCTGCCAGTGCTCTGGAAAATGCCAGGCTTTATGGAGAATTGCAAAAGGCTGAGCAGAATTACCGCTCCATCTTCGAAAACGCCACCGAGGGGATCTTTCAGGCTGCTACAGATGGGCGTTATCTATTCGTTAACCCATCGATGGCGCGTATCCTGGGATATAATCAACCTGAGGAAGTCGCAGCATTTTCTTCAAACAGGAATTATGAGCGTTTATTGGAGGGTGAAGCAGAGAGACAAGGCATTGAGCACCAGATATACCGTAGAGACGGCACCGTGATTTGGGTTTCAGAAAATGTCCGGGCTGTGCGTGATCAACAGGGACAAACGCTATATTTTGAAGGCACTATGGAAGATATTACAAAGCGCAAAGAGGCCGAAGAAGCCTTACGGGAGAGCGAGACGCGATACCGTAGGATAGTAGAAACAGCCACTGAGGGCATTTGGGTTATCGATGGGGCCGGTAGGACAACTTTTGCCAACAAAAAGATGGCAGAGATGCTGGCCTGCACTGACGAGGAACTGATAGGAAAGTCTTTGCACGATTTCATAGACGATGAATGGATTGCAGAAGCCGATAATAATATAAAGTGTTACCAACAAGGAATTTTGGCGCAGCATGAATTCAAGTTTCGCCGAAAAGACGGCAAAGAATTATGGGTGATTTTATCTGCCAATCCCCTTTTTGAATTAAACGGAAAATATTCAGGGTTACTGGCAATGGTTACCGATATCACTGAATACAAGCAAATTGAAAAAGAAATGTCGCGACTCGACCGTCTAGACCTTATCGGTGAAATGGCAGCTGGGATAGGCCACGAAATCAGAAACCCGATGACCGCCGTCCGTGGGTTTTTGCAGTTGTTTAAAGAAAAAAATGAGTTTGCCAAACACGAGGAATACTTCAACCTGATGATCTCAGAGCTTGACAGGGCTAATTCGATAATAACCGAGTTTTTATCTTTAGCGAAGAACAAGGCTGTAGAATTGAAACCGTCAAAGTTAAACACCATTCTTGAATCCATGTTTCCCTTAATAGAAGCTGACGCCATAGTGACTGACAAATATATCAATTTGGAAACACAGGAACTGCCGAGTTTAGCGCTAGATGAAAAAGAAATTCGCCAGCTAATTTTAAACCTTGCCAGGAACGGCCTGGAGGCCATGCCCCCAGGCGGAAAGCTGGATTTAAGGACGTTTGTGGTAGGCAAAGAGGTGGTTTTAGCCGTGCAAGATCAGGGGAAAGGTATTGAACCAGGTGTAGCCGAAAAGATCGGCACTCCTTTTTATACGACCAAGGAAAATGGTACTGGATTAGGTTTAGCAGTATGTTATAAGGTTGCTGAAAGGCACAATGCTAAGATAGATTTTGAAACTGGTAAAACAGGTACTACATTTTTTGTTCGTTTTAAACTAAGAGATACGGCAGACCATTAACCACTAAGCCCACAGCTCTCCCCATAAATTGATACTCGAAGATTACAGGATTATTTTTTGATCGTGAAACCCCGCCCCATGACTTCACTTGCGTCATATATGTAAACAAAGGCGTTGGGATCGGATTCCGCCACGATCTTTTTCAGTTTAGCCAGCTCGAACCTGTTGGTAACACAGTTGACAATGGTCTTTTCCTCCCGTGTGAAGGCTCCTTTACCGGCAAAATAGGTGACTCCGCGGTGCATCTCGTCAATTATCCTTCCACCAATTTGCATGGGCTGGTTGGACACTATTATTACTGACTTGCTGGTGTTGATTCCGGAGATGACGGCATCAGTCAGCTGTGAAGTCACAAACAAGGAAATTATGGTGTAAAGCCCGGTGTTAAGCGGAAAGAAAACTAAAGATACCGCGATTACCAGGAGGTTGGCCAAAAAAACCACTTCGCCGATGCCCATGTTCTTTCTTTTGCGCAGGACCACGGCAATGATATCAGTTCCGCCGGTGCTGCCGTGACCCCGCATGACCAATCCCAAGCCGACGCCAAACAGCGCCCCACCAAAAATCGCAGCCAGGATCAAGTCAATCTGCGGGGGCCGCACCAGGCCCTCGGTTGCCGGCAGGAGAAAGGCCAGGGACAGAGTTCCAATAAGGCTGTACAGTAGGAAGTGGCGGTTAATCTCTCTAAATCCCCACCAGAAAATGGGGATGTTGAGCAGGAGGAGGGTGAGGTAAACCGGTATTTTTAACAGGTAAAAGAATACCAGCGCCAGCCCCGTTACGCCCCCCGCTAAAAAGTTATTGGGGATTAAAAGGATGTTGAGGCTGAGGGCAATTAGCAGGGTTCCGGTAGTGATGGCCAGCAGGTCAAGCAGCTCTTCCCTGGCTTTGTGAGATTGAAAATATGCTTTGAATTTGTGGCGCATAAAGTTGCTCCAGTTTTATCAGTAATTTTTTTATGGATGCTGCCTTTTGTTAATGTATAGTACTGCGGCCTGCCCTATTTCCTCTTTAATACTTTTCATTATATCGTCCGGGAGTGGACTGCCATCTGTATTTTTTATCCAGCGGGGTATGACAATATCTTTAGACCGTTCAAAACTGTACATCCCCTTTTTGAATTATGCTTAGTTGCCCTTGCAGCGCCAGGTGTGCCAGCACAAACATGGCGTGCGACCAACTTAAAGGCATTACCCAGGCTGGTCCACCGTGGTTTTTATCGGCCTGCTCCGGGAGTAGCTGGTGCTGGTTTCCTTGTTTATAGGCCCATTCGTAAAGGGATCTGGCCCGCTCGTTGTTGCCGGTCATACAGTGATAGATAGCCAACCAGAGGGTGGTGAGCAGCCAGGGATTGCTGTCCCGGTAACCGTCCCATTCATAGCGGTGCAGACCGCCCACGTGATGGTTCCAAAGCAGCTCCTCCAAGCTGCGAACCGTTACTTGCATCCTCTCATCGAGCGGGTCCAGTACCGCAAAGGGAAAAGCTAAACCCAGCAGAGCCGCATCGGCACGACCGTCCTCCCCGACCCAAAAATTTTCGTACAGGCCGGTAGCGTCCGTGCCGCTGAAGGCGTGGTTGTCTCTGCGCAGTGCGTCCTCGAAGGACCCGCGGTCTGTCCTGCGGTTTACGCCCCGTACGAAGCGGTTATAATGGGGGGACCATTGGTGCTTAAGGATGCCCTCCCTCACCCTTGCCGCCGCTTGTCCCCAGCGTTCCATTTCTTCCAGCCGGCTTTTAATTGCGGCCATCTCTGAAGCGGCTCTCAAACCTGCATAAACCGACGCGGCTGAGTATGTGGCCTGGGCGTGCAAATCCTCCCACAGGTCGTAGCTGGGTGAGGGCAGGCCGTTTTCCTCCAGGTTTCCGGAGAGGTAGTTCGCTCCGGTTGCCAATGAGGGCCACATCCTTTCGAGAAAATCGCCATCGCGGGTCAGACCGTAATGGTGCCGGTAACCCCATAGAACAGACCCCGCCTGGTCGATTTGTTTGCCCCAGGTGGGAGCCGCATGTCCGTCTGTAAAATAACGCTGCAGCCAGCTGCCGTCTTTTTCCTGGACAGAAGAGGCGAAACGGTAAAACTGTCCCGCCAGGTCGTGATACCCTGCTTCGTCCATGGCCGCCGCAATATAGACCGAATCTCTCGGCCAGCAGTAGCCGTAGCCACCGCTAGCCAGGTAGTAGGGGTCGAACTCCGGGGCAGCGATTGTTGCACCGGTCTCCTTAGAGGTCAGTAGCTTGATCGACAGCAGAGACCTTTTGTAGGTGGGGTAACCAGCATAGTCCCCGCAGGGCTGCTGCCGTGGACCCAGCCACCCCTGCCAGTAGCTAACGGTATCATCCAGCCACTCGTTGCCTGGTTTTGTAGCTGCTACTGCCAGGTGTTCCATAACTTCGTCCTTGCCGTGTCCCGCAGCCAGGTAAAGGGAAAAAGTTTTGGACTCGCCTGGCTGCAATTCTCCCAAATCCCAGGCCAGGCTTCCAGAACTCTCTCTGATATTATCGCTGTTTCCCCACAGCAGCCCCTTAGAGGCGTCCTGGTAAGGATCTGAGCCTGTGCCACGCCTGCCCAGGTGGTAGCCAGCCAGGGGATAACCAGCTCCGGTTGTCGCCAGATAAATGTTTCTCCGGTAAAATACCAGGGAATTATTGACCGGTTCAAAGTAAGCACTGTCATAAAGCAAAGACTCCGCTATTTCAAAATTGCAGTAGAGGAGAAATGATACCTTCTCGCATTTATCCCCATTATTTATGATTTCATAAAACCTGGCCAGTATATCGCGATCAGGCAAGACGAAGTCGCGCTGAAGAACTTTGATACAATGGGATATGCTGGAAAGTGTTGTTTCCAGAACATTTGTGTTTTCCAGGTAGCGCTGGGAGGATTCCCATATGTTTAAATGAAACCACTTGGTAAAACTCTCCCCCCCCGTTGCAGCCAGTCTTATGCCCGGCCAAAAGTGGCCCAGATGCTGGGCGTACTCAATGTGGGGCCAGAAAAGTCTGAAGATCTCCCCGTTATTTCGCACGGCGGCCAGCATTTTTGAATTACCTATGATAGCCTCAGGCATTTCAGGTTGGGTCCTGGATGAGATTTTGTCCACCACCATTTTTACTGTATTTTACCCAACAATAACAAATTTATAGGATTTTTCTTGCTATCTGCGAGTCGTAGAGGGCGCACGATTATGATAGCGACTGCAGGAGCTCATTGTGGATGAAGCCGTTGGAGGCTGCGATGGAAAGGTACCTGCGAAGCTCCAGGGGGTTACCGGCCAGGTCCGTTACCCTTCCCCCGGCTTCCGCTACCAGCAGAGAACCAGCGGCCACGTCCCAGGACATTAAAGTATTTTCCCAAATACCGGTAAGGCGACCGCAGGAAATATAGGCCAGTTCAAGGGCGGCCGAACCCAGAGCACGCAGGTTGTTGCAACTGGCGATGATCTTCTGGTAGTTGAGCCCAGACAGCCGCCCGCCATAGTTTTTATCAGAAGGGTATCCGGTTACCAGCAGGGCGTCACTCAAATATTTGCGTGTCTCATCCACCCGCACCGGCCTGCCGTTTAGACAGGTTCCCCTGCCTAACTCGGCGGTGAAGAGCTCGCGGCGCAGTGGGTCGTAGACCACCCCAACCGTGAGCCTGCCATGGTAGCTCAGCCCGATAGACACGCAGCAAAAAGGAATACCATAAACGAAATTAGTGGTTCCATCCAGCGGGTCCACATACCAGGTGTAATCGTCGCCCGGCTCCTGCCCACCAGCCGTACTGTCGTTTTCTTCACCAATGACGGTATGCGCCGGAAATTTTGCCCGCAGGCCGGTTGTTATCAGGTCTTCAGCCTGACGGTCGACCTCTGTGACCAGGTCGGACGGGCCGGACTTGAAGCCCCTCTCAAAATCACCCCCGAAACGTGACCTGATGATATCCCCAGCTTGTTGTGCCAGTGTTACGGCAGTTTCGAGATAAACAGTGTTTTCCATGTCTGCTCCTTCAATTATTGTATAATACCCTGAAAATAATTGTTCAGTATACGAAGTGATACTTAATAAGTGGGTGTGAATTAATTATGAGAAAGGTCATTGTTAACTGGTTCTCAAAAAAGCCTTTGACTTCGAGCAATATTATTGTCACTACCGTTTTGTGTTTTCATTATAGTAACACATTTCTATAAAAAATTTACCAAAAGACTGATATGCTTTATCAATTAGACTTAGCTGCGTGTAAACAGCCATGCGCCGCTTCTTTGCAGTAGCCTGGCGCAGGTCAGTACAAAAAAGGCAGCTTCAGCGCAGAACCAATTGCCGGATTTGGTAGCGATATACTCCTCACGGACATAGTGAAGTTTTTCGTAAGCCCTTTTATAGTCTCCGTGCAGGGAGGCGTAGTAGCCCAGGATCACCCAGGGGTAATCAGGGGGCTTGATTGTTAACCAGTCCGGGTGGTTGCTGTTGAACAGTTCGTACAAATTGGTTCCCCGATCCGAACCCGGTTCAATTAAACCGTACAGCACCGGAAAGATTTGGCAGGTGGCGTCGGGGTAAAATTTTTTTAAATTAACCCCCGGCCGCAGCCACCAGCCGGTCTTACTCGGATGGTAGCAGCTCTGACGTGAATCCCATAAAGCTTTTTCGATACCTGTGGCCAAGGCTTTGGCCCTGGCATCGAAAAAGGAGGCTTCCTGGTCACCGAGGAAGTCTAAAAGTCTGGCGAAATCAGCTAAACCCCGGTACACCTCGCAGTTGTCCATCAAATATTTGACCCGGTACTTAGCTAGAGCAAAGGTTAGGCCGTCCCGGTCAGTCAGGTTTACGATACAGTTGGCCACTTTTTTCAGAGAGGGTAGATTTTTTATCACCCAATTGGTGTGTTGGGTATGTTCGTGGTACGTTGCCACCAAGGAAAGATAGGTGCCGGCATAAGCGTCCTCGGAATCAGGGAGGGCTTTTTTGGCATTCAAATTTTCGTCATAGTGGTAGTCCTTGATGCTCCCGTCATCTTCCAAGTTGGCCAGGTACCAGTTGAGGTAGCGTTCTACGAGGTGGTGGGCGTTAACGTCCTCCAGCAAGGCCATAGCTGCAAAATTGGCAAAATAGGGCATCACCCAGCCCTGGTCCGGGTACCTGCCGATAGCTCCGTCGGCGCTGCTGCCGGGGCTCAAAATCTGGCAGCCTTTCAGCCAACCTATCTGTGCCGCCATGTTGTTTTTGAGCGCTTGGATGATTTCAAACAAATTACTGCAAGCCATTTTTTTGACACCCCATGAAGTAATTTTATTACATAGTATGGGTTTAATAATATTTTAGTTTCGGCAACGCGAAGGAAAGTGAGAAATGGTTGAAGAATATTCTTCCCCGGAGGGGAACATAACGATATGTTAAGTAGACAAATACTAACCCAAATTTCGCAAGCCTTGCATGCAGCAAGGGGTCTAACTCTTTACCGGGGTATTATGGAAGACCCGGTCTGCGGGGCCATGGTCGTTTTCCTTGAAAAGGTGGCCAGCCAGGCTCCGCTGGAGCAGATCCTGGACTCTTACGGTGAAATATTTCGATTGCTGTCTGTGCAAGCCATCGTAGCGCAGGAGAAGCCTGTCGGAGATGCCTGGCAGAATCACCTGCTGAACCTGATCTTGTACCAGGACAATCCTTTCAGTGAAGCAGCGGCCTCAGCTCCTTACGAGCAACTGAGCTGTTCCCTTAAACAAGCCGCTATGTGGGATCTTAATAAACTGCAGGTTTTACATAGGATTGAAGCTGGAGCTGCTCTAGCTTCACTGTTAAAGATGGAGGATGAATCCTTTTTAGCCGGATGCCTACCATTGTGGGATGACCTGCATATTGTCAGCGAAACAGGCAGGTACGACCGGCCAAAAGCACGAGAATTGAAAGAAATGCTTAGCGGCAGGGGTAACTGGAGCGCTTGTCTCGAAGCTCTGGCAGCCTATTACCGTTGTGCTGGGTCAGGTATTTTCGGCAGGTACGGGGCATTCCGTTGGGTAAGCCGGTATGAAAAACTGGAAGGTATTGACGAGCCCGATCCGGTGTGCCTGGAGGAACTGATTGGTTACCAGGCGCAACGTCAAGAAGTGGTGGCTAACACAGAAAAATTCTTGGCAGGGCTTCCGGCGAATAATATTTTACTTTATGGCGATCGAGGTACCGGTAAATCTTCCACGGTAAAGGCTCTGTTGAACTGTTACCAGACGAGGGGTCTTCGTCTTATTGAGGTTCCTAAAAGTGCCTTGGGTGATTACCCGTTAATTATAAGAAAACTGAGAGGTAAGTCCTTACGCTTTATCCTTTTTGTTGACGACCTTTCTTTTGAGGATTCCGAGGTCGAATACAAAGAACTGAAGGCGGTTTTGGAAGGCGGGCTAGAGGTACGCCCGGACAACGTCCTGATTTACGCTACCTCCAACAGAAGACACCTGGTCAGGGAACACTTCTCCGACCGGGGATCTGCCGGGGATGGGGATGGAGATCTCCGGGCTGGAGATACAGTGCAGGAGAAACTATCCTTGGCGGACAGGTTCGGCATCATGGTCCTTTTTGTCATGCCCGACCGCTCTCTCTACCTCGATATTGTGCGGGGTTTGGCCGAACAAAGGGGTATTGATATACCCGGCTCTGATCTCGATAAAAAAGCGTTGCTCTGGGCAACCTGGCACAACGGGCGTTCCGGCCGTACCGCCAGGCAGTTCATCGACGATCTCAGTGGTGAGCTTGGCAAACAAAAAAACAATAAGTTTTCATAAATATATCAACAGGTTATTTCTAAATAAAGGAATTGTTCTGCATGTGCTGAATAAGATTAAACGTGTAAGGCATACTAAAAGTCTTCAAGTAATGCATTGGTACCCGCAAGCTACCAGTGACAAGCTATGTGGATAAATATCAGTTCAGGATAAAATGCTAAAAACAAGGGAGAATTTCATGAAAAGTCCTCGCTTTATGTTAATCCTGTTTGTACTGGCCTTTCTTGCCATGCAGATTATGAGCTTCATGTCAACTTTAACTAAACATGAGGAAAGGGTGGTTAAACTCGAAAAGCAGGCCGTTCAGTTTGAAACCAAGGGCACTTACATCGATCTAAAGATGAACCCAGCCGTGGAATTAAAGAAGGAAAAGGACAGGTTTAAAGCTGAAACTGTGAATTTTATTATCAAAGTGCTTGTTATTTCAGGGGCAACGGCTTTTGTTCTCGTCTTGACGCAGCGGGCTCAAAAGGGAGGGTAATTTACTTGCAGTATTTCCATGCCCTACGCCTTATGGCTTACAACTGCTTGTAATTTGGGACAGAATTAACTTATACCTGGGGTAGCCAGCTTGTACGAACAAATCGGAATCAGTATCAAGTAACCCTTCGTAGCGGGGTTATTTTTATTCACGTATGTCATAAATAATACAACAAAAAGGTATAAATTTCTCAAGGCAATGCAGAATAACAATTATGATCTAAACTAATTATCAGGGAGGTTTCGAGATGAAATTCGGAACACACGAAGCTATGGAGGTTCATGAGGTATTAAGCGAAAACACTTGTATGATTGATCATTACGCCATGTACCTGAACCAGTGTCAGGATCCTGAATTGCGGAGGGTCTTGGAACGCCAGCAACGCCACATGATCGACACTTATAACACCATGGTAAACGTAATGCAGGGACAGGGGATTGATGTATCTAGGGCTCCCCGCATTACCATGGGCTCAACAAACAGATTAGCAGGGGAAAACCAGCCTGATTATGGTATCCAGCAGCCTTCACCGGTAATGCCCAAGCCGGAAGCCAAAACATTGAGTGACCGTGCTATCTCCATGGGCGCCCTGGTATTTCACAAATGTGGAGCTGTATGCAGCACCAACGCTGCTCTGGAATGCGCCAACCCGAACCTGCGCAACCTACTGGCCACCGCATCCCGTTCCTGTATGGAGATGTCCTATGAAATCTTCCAATATATGAATCATAAAGGCTGGTACCCAGTGCCGGTGATGCCGGAGAGTACGATGAACCAGATGCAGCAGACCTACCAGCCAACTATGACGGGTCAAGGGGGACAGGCCGGCCAAATGGGCCAGATGAATCAAATGGGTCAATACGGCCACTAATATAGCAACTTTCTTGAAAGAGGGGTGTTATGAAACTTCGGTTTCTTTGCGCCCCTTGTTATTTTGTGGATGCATTAAAGCCATCTTCCTTCTGTTATATGCGTTATTGCTGTGAGAGAACAATCATTTATTCAATTCAAGACTCCCACTTCTATAAGTGGGAGTTCCGCTTTTTTGCTTCGGTGGGGGTAGAGTCCCCCACCGAAGTCTCAATGTCCAGCTTTAGCTGGACGAGTTCACTGGGGAATTTCTTCGGATGCCCTATGCTTATTAGTGTCCGCAACTGCAATTCCCGTGCAGGTTGGCGCAGGAGCTATCTGACATGTGAGAAAATCTGGGCTAAAACCAGCAGCGCCGCAGCCACCAGGGAAACACAAGCGAGTAACCTGGTGCGGCGATGCCTTGCGTCCAGCAGGGCAACCTTTTGTTCCAGACCAGCTACCCGTTCGCTTAATTCCTTAATTTCATAGTGAATGAGTACCACCCGGTCCTCGGCCGGTTCCACTAATTTCTTCTGAATAGATGAGGCAAGGGATTCTACAAGTTCCAGGTGGCTTTGCCGTTTTTCATTGGGCATCTTTGCTCCCTCCGCCGGACTGGTTGATCGCGTCTCTAAGCGCGGCCAGGATCACTAGCGGTACCTGCTGTATTTTATTCTCCAGGGCCTCCAACCGCTGTAGCAGTTCCCTGATTGCAGCCCGGTCCTCTTCCCGAAATTGTTCCAGGCTGGAAGCCAGTTTTTTGTTTTCTTCCAAAACAGGCTGGACCATCTTTTTCCTCAACCCGGCCATGATATCTTTTAAAATTTCCTGAAATAATTCGTCACTATGGTGGTCGCCGTCGTTTAGCTCATTCAGTTTTAATTCCATACTTGTCCCCCAGTCCTTTTTCACATTTTTTCAATAGCCTTTTTCAAAAGCTTCAGCAGACGGGTAGTTTCCCTGCGGGAATACTCTTCAATGGCTGTTTGGAAGCATTCACCCAAATCGCCGAGCAGGTTCTTTTTGATTTCCCCTCCGGTACGTAAACTGACTTCACTGATTATTTTGCGCAGCCTCGCATCTAGAATTCTAGCATTTTCCATTTTACTTCATCCCTCCCGGGTTTGCATGAAAAATCCCCTGCCTGCACACGCTAAGAAACGTACCCAGCTGTTCTGCACCGCTTTCGGAGCATCCCCGCAAGTCAAGCTTTATCCAATTCCAAGACACTTCTATAAGTGGGAGTTTCCACTTTTCTGCTTGGGTGGGGGGGGAGCGTCCCCCACCCAAGCATCGATGTCCAGCTAAAGCAGGACGAGTTCACTGAACACACTTTTATGGAGGTTTGACCGGTGAGATTGAGCTGCGAATTTCTTTAAGGCTTCTCCTGTATTCACGCAAGGTTTCTTGCACTTTTCGCGATGTAACCTTTACACTTACAGAGGCGTTCCGTGCATGGTAAGCTTTAGCCGCCTGGAGGGACGCTTCATCCAGAATTCCTAAAAGCGCGGCTATTTGATCCAGGTAAAAGTCTTTGGCCCGGTATTTAAGGATGCTTTCCTCCAGCTCTTTTAACAATGAACCCGTACTGTGTATATCGTCTCCGGACAGGGCTTTGAGAGCTGATAGTAGAAAAATATTTGGGGCGCCTGAGGCAGGAGTATACGTACCGTTAGGGGCTCCGAGGTTTCTTCGCACAAAATTGCAGACAGTCTCCCGTTCAGCCAAATTCAAGACATCGGCAAAATTAATGATGAAGAAATATCTTCCTCTCTCACGTGTTGTCAAGGTCCCAAAACTGGTGTCTGACTGCGGCAGGAACAAAGCCTGAAAGTTTTGCTGGTCCATCTGATTAAGAATATGCTTGCCATTTAAGAAAACGAGGTAAGCGTCACTTTGCCGGATCAGGCCTGAGGTCTTTTGAAAATGGTGTTTTTGAATCCAGTCGAGACCCGGCGTATCAAGAAAATCAGCGTGACGTAAAAATTCCGAGGGGTGCTCAACCACCACCTGCGCAATTCGGAAGGCATTCTCCGTGCTCAGGACTTTTCTGAACCGCTCCTTGCCGGACTGCTCGGAAAGATGGAATTCAGATGACCAGGCATCCTTAAAGGTGACCCTGACCTGGTCCAGGCAGGGGTTTCGCTTGTTGGCCTTTTGGGAAATCAGCCTGAATACGCCCGGTATCCGGCTATTAGCTACCGTCCTGGCGAAAGCCCCGGCCGCAAAGTATTTTTTCACTCGCTGTATCAGCTCAAGAACCTCTTGTCTGCCAAGGGGCTGGAAGAAGCCTCCGATGGCGCACTCAACTGAGGCTACAGCATCGTTACCGGGAGCAATCCATCTCTCCAGCGCCTGTAGCTGTTCCCTGTAGAGCCCAACCTTCTCTCCCACCCGTTCGCAAATACTCAAAGTAACTTGCAGAGGAAAGTGGACGGTGGCTTTTTTATTGAGCCCATAAGTTATCCTGGTCACCGCTGTGGTCGTAGGCCCGTCCGCGGTAGGCAGGAGGTCTTCCTTTAGCAGAGCGTTAAAAAAGGTAGTTTTCCCGGTGGAAAAACCTCCTAAAGCCGCCACCGTAAAACGCTCCGCCTGGATTTCGCAGGCTACTTTTTCAACTGCAGGCAGATCTACTACACTCTCAGTGGTTTTTTCAGTCAGCAAATAAGAGGTCAAGGCCAGGAGTCGTTTCCTGCTTTCCGTAATTCCGGTCGTTTTAGGGTGGTAGACGTGTCCACCGGCTTTTTTATGCCCAGCGCTTATGTTTCCGAAATTGGCAGACTTCAAGGTGTGCTCAAGCTCGCCTGCGACTATGGGGAGGGACTGCAGCAGTCTTGCGGCTTCAAGGATAACCCGGGAGGTCTCCTTCGCTCTCCAAAATTCTGAGAGGAACGCTGAATCCTCCTTAATCCTGACGGCTTTTAGAATATGTCCCGGCAGTTCATGATCCAACTTTTTGAGGTGCCCGGTAGCTCGCCGGCAGGTATCCCGGGCCAGTTCCACCTGCAGAAATAGGTTAACGACTTCAAGACTGACGGGGTCACGAGTGTTAATGGTATTACACCTGACCGGACTCAAAAAGATTTCCCGCAGCACGGCCCGGGTTGTCTCCAGAGATGAACCGTCGCTTAAGCCGTGGTTGCAGTTCAACCAGAAGGAAAGCTTGTTTAAGTCCTTCTTTTTCCAAATATCAGCCAACTTGTACAAGAATAGGCGGTTCAAATCCTCGATACCGCGCTGGTGAAAAAGGTAGATAACCTGGTCGGCCTCTATCGCCGCCTGTTCAGCAAGGAGCCTGGCGTTGCATGACCCATCAATGCCGGGAGTATCAACCAACCGACATTTTTTTAAAAGTGGAGAGGGTTGTCCGATAACAACTCTGCCAGTGGGAGTTTTTAGACCGCTCCCCAGGAAGGAGTGGAGTTGGTCCATATATTGAAAAGATAAGTTTTGTTTTGCCCCGGTATACCTGGCCTTGAAGGTATGACCGTGCTCAAAGACTACCAGGCAGTTGGTGGTCGGGAGAACTCCCACCGGGCTTAGCTCTGCTCCTAGCAGGCCGTTTACCAGGGTGGATTTGCCGGAATTGAATGCCCCGAGGACTGTGACGCAGGGCTTTTCAGTCTGGTCCAGCAGCTCATATAAATCCTCTACCCCCTGGATAAACCGCGCAACCTGACCCATGATGACCAACCTCCCCTGGCATAGGCCAGGAATTTATTGCTTATGTTACTATATATTAACGTTAAAGGGCTTTTATGACCGGCATAATTTGATTATAATTGCACTCTTGCGAGTGATAAAAATAACGTGGAGGGCTTGTCAAAGAAAAAAAGGGAATGATTATAATGGATGGTTAAGAAACCCTCTAGAACGGCCTTGCAAGACGCATGTGCCCGGCAGAGAGGAAGCCCGTGCTTTCGGCCGCCCCATCACGGAGGCCGAGGCTCTGGCTGTAAGCCTGGAAGAGGTCATCAGGGAGTTGAAAACTTTCATGGGAGAACCTGGAGGTTGAGTGATGAAGGATGTCTATGTCTTTGGGGCGGGGGCTTCTGCTTCGGAGGGGGCACCGGTGGTGAGCAACTTTCTGCGCATTGCCTACCGCTATTTAAAGGAAAAGGGACAAGACGCCGACCTGGAAATCGTTTGGGATTTCCTGGAGCACTTTTACGGCAGCAGGGTGGAGATTAATTCGTACCGGGATTTAGACAGGTACCCTGGTATTGATGAAATATTCAATATCGTCGACTGTTACCTGCTTCATAACCAGGCCTTCTCTGCCCGCTTCCCCAGAAGCAGGTTGTATGAATTAAAGATGGCGCTGGTCAAGCTGATCAGCGCTACCCTGGACCGTTCCCTGCAGTCAAGTAACGGAATTCACCAGTCATTTGTTGCACAGGTTATAAACCAGGCCAGTGATCTCCCCACCTTTATATCCCTAAATTACGATGTGGTCCTGGACCGGGCCATTAGGGGCGCGGGTTTTGAGACTGAATACGGCTTTTATGGCAATCACAGCAACGACCTGGCGGGCTCGGGAAAAATTCCGCTTTACAAGCTGCACGGTTCCTTGAACTGGTCCTATTGCCCGTTATGCGGGGAAATTTCCGAACATAACGAAAAGGTCGCCCACCTCCTGTTCAGTCAAAGCAACACCATTAACTGTGAGAACTGCCACGGTGAGAACTCACAGGCTATCATCATTGCTCCCACCCTGTATAAATCCTATAATATCAGCAGGCTGAACAACGTATGGGACAGCGCCGCTCTGGCCATCAGCCGGGCCGACCGGCTTTTTTTTATCGGCTATTCCCTGGCCCCGGCTGATACTTCCATTATCGCAATGGTCAAAAGATCCTTAAACGCGCCAGACAAAGAGAGAGAGGTTGTAGTCATCAATCCCAACCGGCAAACGTGCCAACGTTACCAGCGGATGTTCGGAGAAAGCTGCAAAATCAACTATACGGGATTCACCAGGGAAATGTTTGAAAAAATTTCCGCAAGCACGACCCATTAGCGTTATATTTATAAATATGCGGCACCAGCATGGGACAAAAACTTCTGATAACAAAAGCGTGCTCTTTTGGAGCACGCCTTTGTTATCCATACTAATGACTTTAGTGATGGCCGCCGCAGTTGCACTGGCCCCCTCCAGTTACCAGTTGGCCGCTGAGAAAGTCGGTGGCTACTTTTTCCACTTCACCTGATGCGCCGGAGATCACCTGCAGGCCAGTTCGTTGAAGAGCCTCAGCCATCGGCCGGCCGATGCCCCCGGTGATAATTACTTCTACTCCTTCGGCCTTAAGCATACTGGCCAGACCCCCATGATTGTGCAGAATCTCGTTGGTCAGTATTTTTTTGCCGGTAATCTTTCCGTTCTCTGTTTCGACTACGACAAATTCCTGGCTGGAGCCAAAGTGTGCGTTAACTTGTCCATTCAGGTTAGGCATGGCTATTTTCATTGTTGTTTTTTCCTCCTTTAATTAGTGTCATTGTGAAGTGTGATGATTAACTCTAAAAACAATTTGCTTGTTTTAACTTCAGTCTTTAGCAATTTTTTCGGGTATGAAGTTAGCAAAAAGGTTGCTCTCGTAATCTTCGATGTTGCCCCTGTCGCAAAGTGTGGCCAGGTATGGGTCAACCGGCATGCTCCCAAGGAAAGGAACTGAAAATTCCTCTGCGACTTCCTTCCCGTGACTACGGCCGAATA
>JAQVOH010000054.1:8123-17998 GCA_028702695.1 Desulfotomaculaceae bacterium | reverse complement strand
CCAAGAGCAAGGGTTTTAATTTTAGTCCGGGAGATTTTCAGGAATTGCTGCAGCCTGTTAAAAAATAATTAACCGATGAAGAGCTTAATGAAGCTGTTGGGTGTAGAGGGCAATTTTCTTTATCTTGTAAGCACCTTAAGATTAAAACAACTAATAACTAAGAAGAATGGTTAATAAAAGAGCCGGTCGAGGCACAGCCCTTTCCATCCGATCTGATGGCTTATGAAGGATACTACGATACTAGCGGTAACACCTTAAGGTTTGCCCTTGACGAAGAAAAAGGCATGTTGATCTTGTATCTTGTAGACGGAGGTAATGAGTCTGTCCTTTAGCCAGATTATGATATTATTTGCAGACAGATTTGCGGCATAAGGTCTTGAGGGCTCTGCCCTCAAACTCCCGAGGTTTACCAGCTTAGGGCTTACCGGTGTGAAATGGAAAACAGCAGACTTCAAAGCCCGCCGTTTCACCTTATAAGCCACAGCATGCGCAGGGTCGCTCCTCAGCGTTGCCCGATTTATGCTGCAATAATATTATCGTCAAATTTAGGATGATTATTCCATTTACACTAAAGAATATTCACACCCCCTTTTCACGAAGGGAGCGTTTTACTAACTGGGCGGTTGTTATAAGGATTTTGTCGCCAACGTCGTGCCCTAGGGTGTCATTAACCAATTTCAGACCGTCCACATCGCATACCGCAAGGCAAAACTTTTTACTTAGCCGTTTCATTTCCTGCTCGAAGTAAGCCCGGTTGTATAACCCGGTTAGAGAATCGTGTAAACTTAAAGTTATTAATTGTTCCTCAAGCTTTTTTCGCTCGCTGATGTCAACTATTATGCCCCGAAACCCGACTGGCCTGCCTTCTTCAATGATGGCCTTTGAGTGAATGGTTATTGGGAACCTGCTCCCGTCCTTTCTTCGTGCTGTGTAGTCTTGGCCGCCAAGATACTCACCGTTTAAGATTTTTATCATGTTTTCCCTAATTATATACCTATCCTCCGGGACGATATAATCGAAAACTACAATTCCTTTATCGAATTCTTCCTGTGTGCCGCTAAAAAAATTAAACGCGTTCTGGTTGACGTAAAGAAGGTTTCCTTCACAATAACCTCTCCCTTTGCTCTTATCGCTTATAAGCTCGGCGAACTATCAAGTTCGTTTTGCAACAGCCCCTACATGCCTTAGAGCAAGCTTAACAGCCTGTAGATAAACACAGCTGTTTCCGCTCGGGTCGCATTTCCTTTGGGATTAATCATGTTTTCGCTGCCTTTTACCAGATCCATGGATATCAGCGTGGCTAAGGCTTCTTTGGCATACTGGGAAATTTCAGCGCTATCGGAGAATTGGTTCAACACGCCAAGATCTACCTCAGTTTTAATCAAGCCTTGCTGCTGCATAATCCGATAGGCCAGCAGAAACATATCCTGCCTGGTGATGCTTACTTCCGGATGGAAATTGGCGCCATCAATGCCGGTAGTTAAACCTAAGGCCTTGGCGATACCAATTTCTTTGTAATAATATTCATTTTCCGCTACATCGCCAAAGTTCCCTTCCACATCCGCCGTTACTCCCAGCAATCTCACCATTAAGAGCATATAGTCAGCCCGTGTGATCTGATTTGCCGGGGCAAAACTGGTATCACTGATGCCTTTGATAATGCCTTTTTCCGCCAGGGCCGTGATTGCTTCCCCGGCCCAGCTATAGTCTGCGATATCCGTGAACATACCTGCACTAGGGGTGACTGTTTCGGGGATGACAGGTGCAGGGAGCTCTTGAGGATTTTTTCCTTTTCCGCTTCCTTCATGGGTATTACCGGAAGTCATTACCTTGAATAGCTCTCCCGGATTGCCGGCAACTTCGATCAGACTACCCCCAGGGACAGAGATACCCCCACTGTCTACCAAGCTGTCGTAGAGTATACCTTCTGCCCCAAATACAATGACACGCCCTTTGGCAGGCACTTCAAAACTCAGGGTGGCGGCAAAATCCACTTTCAGCCATTCGTTTCTGCCTTCACTGCCGATGGTCAGGATATTGGCGCCGGTGTTTAGCGGTTGGGCCAGCCCGGCAGGCATGTAATCCGCTCCGGATAACCAAGCCCAGGTAGCGCCGTTTTGTTCAACCAGTCTAAGTTCGGTGAGATCCCGCATTGATTTAACCGGCATACCGGCATAATCGGGAGACTTTATAGTTTTCATGCCGAAGAAATTCACATATCCGGGCAGGGCGGGGGTTTGGCTGGATGATACTATATGGGTCGGCAGCAACATTGCCGTTTCTGTGGCTTTTACATTACGCCGCAGCCAGACTCTGGCGTCCATGGGGATAGATAATTCCGGGGGGTCGGCGGGAGGCTGAAGTTTTTCGGCTATAACCAGATGTAAATTAAATTTGGAGTTATATTCTACAAAATAGCCGGTTCCGTCCGCAGTAGTGAAGTAATAGTTTTTCTCGCCATCGCAGAAAAATCCGTCGTTATACACGGCGGTAAATAGGGCAGACTCATTACTGCCATCTACAACATACAACGTCAGCCGGTCCTTTTCATCGTCAAGGGCAATCCGACAGGGCTCACCACTAGCGCAGTAGTATCCTTCGTAGACCATAAGTTCGGATGGAACGGGCTGTGCCTCGATCGGCTCTTTAGCCTCCTGCTCCTCTGCGGTAATGAGGCCTTTTTCTTTAAGGTAAGCCGACAGTATATTCAAAGCGATTCCGGGCGAGTCGCATTGTGCGCCGCTGGCGATCACGGCTACCGAGATCCGCTGGGACGGAACAGTATAGAGCATTGCGGCATAATGACCGGTGCCGCCGCTCTTGCCGTAAAGACGCAGGTTTTCGTCGGAAAAGGCTGTAATATCAGCGTAGTCCCAGCCCAGACCAGGAGACCAACTATCTCCCCGCAGTTTGCCCTGAAACTCACTGGGCTGCCTTTTTAGCATCTCCATTTGCGACTGGGCCGACAGAATTGTTAAGTGATCAGAAAAAGAGGCGGCGAATCGGCACAAATCCTCCGCGGTGGATGATAATCCGCCGGAAGCGAGCAGTGATACTATCTCCAGCGGCTCCGATTTGCCGTCCGGACGGTAGAACCTGGCCGGTGTCACCCCTTCTGGGAGCAGTCCGACACCAAGACTGGTATGGTTCACGGTTAATGGTTCAAAAATCCGCTCGGCCAGGAAATCCCCATAGCTTTTGCCTGTGACTCTAGCCACGATCATTTCCGCCAGCGTAAAGCCATCATTGCAGTAAGCCGCCAGTTCCCCCGGCCGGTGCTTAAGGGTGGACCGGGACAAACATGCCAGGAGTTCTTCATAAATATTCTGGTTATACTCAAAACCAAGGTTGTTCCAGAAGGTAGACCCGGGCAAACCGGATGAATGGTTAAGCAGCATTCTTACCGTAATATCTTTGTACCGCTCATCCGCCATAGTGAATTCGGGCAGATAGATGGTCACCGGCTCGTCCAAAGCAACCTTGCCCTCGTCTACCAGCAGCATGATGGAGGTAGCCGCAAACATCTTGCTTACCGAGCCAATATTAAACACCGTGTCCTTATTTACCGCAATGTTTTTCTCCCGGTCGGCCATGCCGAATCCTTCCGCGTAGATCAATTTGCCATTGTCCATTATGGCTACGGTAGCGCTGCTGGCCGTCCCAGCGGTGATAGCTTCTTCAATCGCAGTGCGGGCTGTGACTTTGGTATGGTCAAAAGCGTTTTCTGATGGAGTAATATCCGCATAGCTGAGCATGTGATCGTCATCGATAATTAAAACTACGCCATTGCAAAGGTAAACGATTTGATATTCCTGGGAAAGATCTACACCTTCCAGGGTCTCCCCGGTAAAGTAATAGGAATTTTTGACATCGTTATCTCTGACCAGGGTGATAGCAGCGATTTGATTGAAGTTATCTATATCGGATTTGTCATAAAGCTCTGCAGAGATGGTGGTATCCTCTTTCGCGCCTGATACTCTGATGCCGATTACCTTATCATTATCCTTCAAACTGGAGTCCGGGAGTGGTTGATCATAGATAAACTTAAGCACATTAGCTCTTGAAAGCACTAATTTTTCCGGTGCATAAAAATCATAAATATCCTTGCCGTCATATTTTATAGAAAAAACATAGAAGGAATTAGCCAAACCGTCGGGAAGGGTGACGGTAAAGTCCCTCTCAAGAAAGCCGTAGTATTCTTCTTGTTCCTCTCCCAGGGTTAAATTTCCTGTAAATACTATATTTCCCAGCAAATCCTTTAAGATCAGAGTGAATTTGCTATCATCAAAGGCAAAATAATCATCCAAGAGATACATCCAGCCATAGAAGGTCTTGTTCTCGCCGGAACCATAAATATAATCTGCATATACCTTATCCGGATCTATTACAGTAATGAGGGAAATATCAGCATAATTTTCCTCTTTATCCTTGTTGGTATACTCTAATCTAATAAAGCCGCTACCTTCTTTTAGAACACCCTCAAGGGGAATACTCCCGGTTAAGCGGACATAGTCTTTTTTCAGTTGATTATCATCACCAAAGGTAATGGTTTCCAGGGCCGCTGTTACGGCATCTCCTTCCACTTCAAGTTGGTTATTGCTGTCCGGCAGGCTGAGAGCGACTTTAAACCGACAGCCTGCATCTACATCAAATTCATCTACAAGAATCGCAAAGTCAAAAGCAAATGCTCCGGAAGTATCGGTTTCTTTGAGATAGGTCTTCATCTCATCCATGATCACTTCCGGAATATAGATATCCTCTTCATCTTCATAATCATAAGTGTCAAACCAGTATTGATCAATTTCCTCCAGGTTGCCGTCATCTTCAACTGATATTATAATTCGGTAGTCATTACCCGGCTCTAACTGCAGGATATCAGGCTTGTTTTCCGGATCTATAAACTGGACGGTAAATGTATTGTGCCGCGGGGTAATTTCTACAGTTGACAGTTCTCCGGAATAATCAGTTAAAGAAAGGATATATGTTTTGCCACCGGCATTTACAGACTTAAAGGTAAAATCAGCAACCAGGCCATGGTTAAAGCTATGCCGATAGATGGTAAAGTTATCAATGGGATACAAAGGAGCATTGTTTTCGGCATTATATAAGGCGCCTCCGTCCTTCCTGGTGATTTCCACGTAGTATTCTTGATCCTCAGCAAAGACGGTGCCCTTTTCCAGTTCCAGCTTGTAGACGCAGGATACTCTTTCTTCGGAATAATAGTATAGATACCGGCTGCCCACAGTATTTCCGATCGCCTGCTCCTGCTCATCCTTCACTACTAAGTTCAAATCGTCTTTTAAAGCTCCCTCAACCTCCACTTTAACATACAGCGTATCACCGCCAACGGTGGGCTGGGGATAACCCTCATCATATCCAGGCTCTAAACTGTTGATGATAGCTCCGTCGACTACATTTATGGCATCCGGAATGATAAAGGTTTCTTCATCCTCGGTGACAATATTTAAGTTGTATTGACCGGCCGGAATGTCACCCATTTTATATAATCTGATATTCGATAGATTTATTTCTTCCCGGCTGATCGCCCTGGTTTCGTCATCGTCAATGCCAAAGTCGCCAAATACCTCTTCATACCGGGGATCAACATCATAAAAATGGCTATTAAAGTAAATCTCATCCCACTTATTGTAACGCTGGGCATCCGCGGCCACTATTTCATTTTGGGAATTTAATAAATAAGCATTTACTTTCGTGCCTTCTGCGATGTAGCCAGGAATGACTGCATCCAAGGACAACTCTTTAACCTGAGCGCGAAAATATCCGCCATAAGCTCTACCGGTATCAATAACAAATTTTGTTTGAATTTGAGCCGGGGATAAAAACAAGCCGGCGCCCTCACCATTCCTGGTGGTAACTTGGATATTAATTAGGACATTTTCTCCGTAGAAAAGAGCGTCCTCCGGAATATCAAACAGCACACCTTTTACAGGTTCCTCAATGTTCCAGTTATAATCCTCACTATACCCGGTTATTTCCCCGGCTAAGCCTTCATCGCCGAGACCTGCTCCGGTAAGAGTTACCTGATAATTCTCTTTGTTCGCCAGGCCGGTAAATTGAAGATAAAATTGATTTCCATAATACAAATCGGAACTGATAATACTGACAGGGTAGGCTTCATCGACCACGGACGCATCCGTTATGACCGGATCGGGATAGAGATTCTCAGATCCGCCACCACCACCGCCAGATGGTGGCTCTTGCCCCAGGGCATAGGTTTTAAGTAAGTTTTTTTCCGGCTCGCTGCCAAAAACTTTGAAGGATTTAATCACCCGCTCACCGTCATTTTTACCATCCACTATTTCATCAGCCAAAGCAAAATTGCCCATACCTGTTGCTATGGACAGTGCCATTATGAGGCAAAGTATCATGGGTAATAACTTACGGATCTTGTTTTGCATACACTTTGACATAATATAAGCCTCCATAATTTTCATCTTTAACTTTCCCTCCTGCGTACCGCAATTATTGCCTGCCTCTGTGACCACGCCTATGTCCGCCAGCAGATTATCTTGCAGTGGTATGTTGAATTGGCCTGTTATATTTGCATTATATAACCTAAGGACTAACAAAACGGCTAACAAAATGAGTCTAAGTTTGATATTTTTTACCTTTTATATAAAGCAAGGATTATTGGCCACATAAAATTCAGCCAAAAGATATTTACAAAACTGCTTCAAGCTTCTTACACGGTGATTAATAATAGTCGGTGAAAGACCTTTATAAACTACTTAAGGGCTTGTTCTGTGTCGCATTTGGCACATGAACAAGCCCGTTGTTTCAAAATGCTTTAGTTCCGCACTACACAAAATTTTGCACATTCCTAGTTTTTGTAAAATCCAGGGTTTGCTCATATATCTCATGGTAGCTAATTCTTTTACCCGTTGACCAGAATGCTTCAAAGTCAGCGAGATATTCGCCTTTATACAAGGAGATAATTTTTTGGGCTGCTTCATTGCTATTCTGCAGCCTGAAATTTTCTGCGGCTTCTTCGAAAAATTCGTAATCACACTGAATTTCATCCCGGCAAATGCGATAGTGATTTTGGTGGTTTATAATAGGCTCCTCAACACCGAGAGAAGCAAGGTCCTTTTTTATATGAGCCAGGTTTACCCCAATCAGCTTTTTCACATTATCTGATTCGGTTTCCGACCATATAGCATTGTATATCTGTTCTTTAGTCACTCCTGCACTGCCTGCGTCAAGAAGGAAGGCCAAAAGTTCACGTTCCTTTTTTGAACGCATTTTAAGCGGCTTTTGCCTGTCTTTATACGGGTAGATGTTTAAACCGCCAAAGGTTGAAATATATACCTTTTTCGTTTTGTACCCGGCAAATGCCATCATTTTTTGCGCAAAATCAGACTCTATCCCATTATCCAGAGCAAATTGAAGAATTGATCCATATAATCCCCGAATTTTGAAATAATCATATATGCCGTTTTCGGAACAGAGCTTAAGGTAGCGGGCTGCTAAACGGTCAGCCTTAGCATGATCCTTTGCTGAAATGGCAGCTCCCGTCAGAAATCCATAGGCAATGGTGGGGATCATCATTATATCCGACCTCTCGCCAACCTCTATTGACATCATAGCGTATTTAACAGCATTAGGGAAATCGGATACCGATATATAATAGCCGAAGAGCCTGCCTAAGACAATAGTTTTCAGGTAGTCGCTTATGTTTTCAAGATTAGAAAGGATTTCATCAATAATCGCTGCTTTGGGGTTGCCTGTGAAAATGAGACTGTAAACAAGGCGTTGGATTTTTGCCCATTCTAATTGGAACTTTGAAGTGCGATAGAGGGACGCATATTCAATGCCAAGAGAAAAATATTTTATAGCCGTATTATAGGTGATGCTGTTGCCGTTTCTTCTGTCCATGTCGGCAATGTAATAGTAAATTTCTGCCGCCAAAAGATAAGCCGCCCATAATTCCTCATATCGTCCCGTACTCCTAAGCTTTTGAATCTCTGTTGAGATGATGGTCTCAGCTTTATGCTGGTCGCCCAGCATTTGATATGCTTTTGCTGCATACATGCCGATACTGTGCATGTCCAAATACCGGCGTTCTTGCTTCGGAAGCTCCAGAGATTTTTCATAGTAGTAAACAGTATCCTTCATACGTCCCGCAAAAAAATGAACGGCTGTTAAATATCTCTCAAACCAAGCCTTGACTTTGACATTCCCTGCCCGGGCACATGTTTCAATCATCAGGTATGCGGTATCATAAGCTTCCCTAATTTGAGAATTCCAGCAGAGGTTATAGATTTTTTCAATGCCAGCTTGATACAATCTTTCGGGAACCACGCTGTTAATATTTGGCATCAGGCTATCCAGCAACTTGTTTGATTCCTCAAAGGAGGCAGAGTTCCTTAAGATTCTTGCCTTATGCACCATGGCATCAAAATATAGGTCTTCACCAGCTTTATTTGCCTGTGGTTTCACATTATCCAGCCATGTTTTGGCCTCACTGAAATTACCTATGCTGGAGAGAAAAATCCCCCTTAACAGGGAAATTTTTTGGCTAGAGGTGGCGGGGTTATCGCCCAGAGCTTTAAACCAGTTCCGCAGTTCACTGAAACTGCCGTTTTTTATATGGTCTTCGTAGCTGGCCAGTATAATTTTCTCCAGCATTTCGTTGTCATTAGCAAACATGGCGTATTTGGCAGCTTGGGAATACTGCTTTAGTTCAAAGTAATATAATCCAGCCTTGTGCTCCAACTGCTTTTGTTGAGAGGCCTCCATGTCTTTCAGCAGGTGCTTCCTGAAAAGTGTGTGGTAACGGAATTGTTCACCTTTCGTCTTGGTGGTAAAGATATTTCGTTTTTCCAGATTGTCCAAGAGAATAAGGGAGTTTTTCCTGTTGGTAACGGCATCCAGCATTTTCGGTTCCAATTCCTCAAAACAGGCTGAAGTTTTGAGGAAATCTATCATCTCAACCGGCAGGCAGCTGGTGCATTCATAAAAAAGGTAGGAATCTAAAATATGATTACCCTGGACGGGGATGTCAACAAGGTCCACGCCGTTTTCGAAAAGCACCTTGAAGGAGCCGATTCCCAGAGGCCATCCTTCCGTGACAGCATAGATATTTTCATTCTCAAAGTCCAGCACTTGGGCTGCTTCCTTCCTGGTGAAGGCAAGTTCTTTTTGGGTAAGCTCTAAAATATTACCTCTGACCTGCAAAGCTACAAACTCCTGCCAGGGAGTTTCCCGACTGCCCACGCAAATCCGGATATTTTCAGGCTTGTATTTTATGATGCATGTGATGAAATCCTTAATACTATTGTCTTGTACTGTATGCAGATCATCTAGCACAACCATACAATCCTGTGCAATATTTTCAATGCTGCTGATAAACGCATTAGCCAGTATAGTGATAAAATTGTTTTTCCTCTCAAAAGGAAGGTATTGGGAGAAGTTAAGCTCATAGCAAGGGAAAGTATGGTGCATGGCTTCACTTAAGAGGCCGAGAAAGGAGAAAATATCACTTTCTCCATCCAGTGTGAGCCAGACAGCGTTTTCCACTGAATTGGCTACCTGTGCCAGCAGGGTAGTTTTGCCGTACCCCGCTCCGGCATGAATATATGTAAGTTTTTTTTGACTGCTGAGAATTGCAGATACGAGCTCTTTGCGCATAATTTCACTGGCAGTTTTTGTTGGAACGGATATCTTTACACTTGATACGTTTGCCATATCCTACACTCCAATTCTTTCGCTCATAACTATTATAACAACACTCAATTCGTTGTTGGTGAAAAAGATAGAAAAAAATCAAAAAAAGATTAATTATATTAACTTTCGTTAATCCCAAGTAGCATATAACTTAAATATATCTGGGTAATAAAGGTAAGAGCTTTAAT
>JAQVOH010000054.1:0-8023 GCA_028702695.1 Desulfotomaculaceae bacterium | reverse complement strand
GAAGAAGATTGGTTTTGTTAGCCGTTTTGTTAGTCCTTGTCTGATACATTTAAATTGGATAAAAGGATAAAGGCTTAAGAAAAGCAGTGAATACTGGTGCTTCATATATATCATTCAAAACTTGAATAGTTTTTATTTACAATACATCATGAGGACTCTTTTTGTAGGTTTTTTACAATGAAATAAAATGGGGGTTGCAGGAATGCGCAAAAAAAATAATCTCACAGTAGTATTCATCGATGATGTTCTTCAATGGGGTTGGAGCATAACGGATTTAGCCAGCTGTCTGACCAAAATCGATGCATCTACCCTTGGGTGTGTTTGGACCATGGAACAATGGGTTCCGATACTGGAATCTAGATGGCCAATTTGTCTGATGCTCGCCACAGATGATGATAATATTGTTGGATACTTTCTTTCCTTCGCTTTGATGGACAGAACATTTCAGACAGCAATGAACGGAAGCCTGAAGGAGCAGGATATCAACATTTCTAACATTATTCCAATGAACTCTTCAGGTGATTATAACCTCTATGGTGATACATTTGCCATAATGCCGGATTTTCGAACCGTAGGGTCACTTTTATTATTGCTGGGTGCATTTATAAACGAGCTGATTCGTTTGGCGCAGCAAGGGGTATACATGAAAAAAAGTTGTACCAAAGTCATCTCAGACAGCGGATTATCCATCGCATCGCTATTATCTATGAAACCTGTTTGCAACCATAGCTCTGGAGGAACTATATACTTCGGAACCTTCCATCCCCTGGGGGGAATTTATAAAAAGAACAGCCAGTTAGTTGAGCTATACCAAGATCACTTTATACACAGATATATTTCAAATGAACACCATGACCGATGAATATCTCATCAAGAAAGTATTCACAGCAAACCTGTTCCCTGCAATAATTGCTGGATTGGCAGTCACCATCGGATTCGTCATCGATGGCATCCTGACAGGAAATCTGATTGGGCTTCAGGGATTAGCAGTTATTGGAATCGCGTCCCCGCTGTTTCTTTTTTTTACGGGAATAGCCGGTATGCTGAGCGAGGGCGGAGTAGCCTGTTGTGCCGAATATGTAGGCCGTGGAGAGCCTGGGAAGGTAAACTCAAATTTTACCGCAACCGTGTTCTCAACAGTCCTTGCGGGATTGGTCTTTACTATATTTGGTACATTTTTTACAGAAGCCCTTGCAGTGTTACTTGGCGCTCAAGGTGAACTGCTATCCATGTTCAAAGAATATGCCTTTGGAATCTGCCTGGGAGCCATCCCAATCATGCTCTCACAGGTGATGTACTTTTATGTTCAGCTTGACGGCTCCCCAACCCTTTGTATTATTAGTGCAGTCATCGGTGTTGTGGTGAATGCCGTGTTGGATGTGATGATGGTTCAGGTGTTCCATCTTGGAATGCTGGGCATCGCTCTCGCAACGACCATCAGCTATACCGTCATCCTATTGTTACTGTGCATCCATTTTATCAAGAAGAGCAACTCATTGAATCTGAGCTTTGCAGGCAACCTGCCTCGAGAACTTTCCAGGAGCATCCACATAGGCTTTCCCACCGCACTTGAGATGTGGAGCTATATGCTGAGGGTGGGCATCCTCAACCGGCTGCTAATGAATACAGGGGGCACCGCGGCAGTTACCGCATTTGCTATACAATACGACATCGACAGCTTCGTCAGCTCCATAACCATCGGTGTCGGCATGAATACACTCATGCTGTCAGGCATCTTCTATGGAGAAGAGGATATCCGCTCACTGAAAGACACCCTTAGAACATCCTTGCGCATCGGCTTGATCTTGAGTATTGCCGCAGCTTCCTTGATATTTGTCTTTGCACCACAGCTAGCCGGTATCTTCGGGGAGGCAGATGCCGCATCCAACGTAATGATTATTCGAGCCATCCGGTTCTTCAGTGCAAGCTTTCCACTCTCCCTGATTTCTGCCGTATTCGTCAACTATTATCAGGGCATTAAAAATATCCGGATGTCAAACCTGATCTGCATCGGAGAGAATCTGATATTCATCCTACTGTTTTCCTATCTTCTGGCGCCCATGTTTGGAACAGACGGCGTCTGGGTTTCATTTTTTCTGGCTGAAATCGGCATTTTCATAACAATAGCATTGCTCATCAGGGTCCAAAAAAAGAAATGGATACGATCCCTGGAAGATTTTATGCTGATTCCGGAAAGCATGCTGCTTGAAGAAGATGAGCATATAGACATTTCCATCGGAAACGACATTAACGAGGTGCTCAACCTTTCCCTGACTGTGATTGAATTCTGCCAACGGCACAATGTCGACAAGAGAACCTCCTACTTCTTTCCCCTGTGCGTGGAAGAAATGGCCGGAAATGTAGTCAATCATGCCTTTCAGCCGGGAGAAAAGAAATTCATAGACATCCGAATCATCAAGAAAGGGAACAGCCTGATCTTCTGCATGAGGGATGATGGCATCCAGTTCAACCCATTCAAACATCTTGCTTCCATGCCGGAAAATGACAAGCTATCAAACATTGGCATCCGGCTGGTGCAAAGGTCAGCTAAAGAGGTCGGCTATCGATATACGGTGGGGTTGAACAACCTGATCATTTTGTTCAGGATGAAATAAACCGCCGATGATCATTGCCTTAGCAAAAATATGACTGGGTAATTAAGGATCTGGATAAGAACTCAATTATAAGTTATGAAAGCAAAAAAAAATGAAAAGTATCAGGAAAGGATTGATTTTGTTAGCCGTTTTGTTAGTCCTTAGTTTATATAATATAAAAACAAGACCAATATTTTTCAGGGATGATCATCATGAATGATAAAAAAAGCAATATGCCATTGGAAGATGAACTGCTGGCGGGTATAGGCGGGGGTACAGGAGCAGGCAATGGTTGCGGCCTACTAGAGGAACATTTTCCCAGACCGGGAAAATGTTTCAACGAAAGCAGGTCCGTTTCTGGCATGGTTTTTCAACAGGCTTGTCCATATTGCAGTATATGGACTTCTTTGCCTGAGGGCGCAAACCTTCTAGTTGCACATATATTTGAATGTACCTTGTATGGATACGTAAAACGGGTAAAGGAATAAAACTCTAAAAATTAGACAAAAAGAGAGGTGTAATACCATGTCAAAGGAAACAGGTTTGGAATTTGCAGGAGATAAAAAAAGCAAATGCCGGTAAGTTATCGGATGAGGAGCTTGACAAGGTCGGTGCCGGCAGAGGAGATACTTTATGCTGTCCGGGTTGTGGAAGTAATGCTATAGTCTGGAACAATGGAATTGGTTTCTGGATATGTGAAAAATGCAAGAATGCTTGGACATAAAACATATGTAAGTTTTTCTTTGTGATAAGCAACCAGATTTCTCACGGGATAATTATGAAAATACTAAAAAGTATCTCATGTGCAATATGAAAAAATAAAAACTCTGCCATGTTTATTTCATGTCACAGTTTTTATTTTTTCATGTAAGGGATAGACTTGTGACAATAATTTTACTTTTGGTCAGGCTGGAAGATGGAGGTTAAAACGACCCCAACAATTAATAAAAAGCTTATAAAAAGGAGAGATCCACCATGAAGATTACAAAAAATACGTGCGGAAATACCACCACCCTGGCCCTTCAGGGCAGACTGGACACTGTTACCAGTACCCAGCTGGTAAACGAACTCAGTGCTATATTTGAAGGGGGAGCGGTCAATCTTGTTTTTGATTTTGCCGCACTGGAATACATCAGCAGCGCGGGGCTGCGTGTGCTTTTGACTGCGCAGAAAAAGGTAAATGCCCTTGGAACGGAAATGAATATCCTCGGGGCAAATGAGATGGTGGAGGAAATATTTGATGTCACGGGATTTTCCGGAATTATGAAAGTGAACTCGTCCAGCTAAAGCTGGACATCGAGACTTCGGTGGGGGACTCTACCCCCACCGAAGCAGAAAACGGAACTCCCACTTATAGAAGTGGGAGTCTTAGAATTAGATCAATTGATAACCAGCACGCAGTAATTATGCCATCAGTGTCCCAGGTTGTCTGACTCCTGCTTTTGATATCTGTCCAAGGAGTTCAAGAAAATATGAACTGCGCCTTGAACGATAAAGGAAAGGAATGAATGCAAATGCAGGAAGTAAAAAAGAAAAAAGTTTTCCCGGCAAAAGTGAAACTGATTCCGGAGATTAGCGAATATGTCTCTGATTGTGCGGAAAAGGCGGAACTGCACCCGAAACAGGTCATACACCTGAAAGTGGCCATTGATGAAGTGGTGGCCAATATCTGCCATTATGCCTACCAGAAACCCCCCGGTGAAGTGCTGATACAGATTGAAATCGGGAAGGGACGGTTTGCGGTTGATTTTATTGATGAAGGGGTTCCTTTTGACCCCCTTACGGTAAATGAGCCGGATATCAATGCGGGTCTTGCCGACCGTGAAGTGGGCGGATTGGGGATTTTTTTGGTGCGCCGGATAATTGATGAGGTCCATTATAAACGAGATGGAGGTAAAAATATCCTTACTCTGGTTTTGTATGCACCTGACGGTAAAAACCATAAGGAATATTAATTCGCTTCTATTTCTTTCAAACTGTTAAAAGTTAGAGCCAAAATGGTGATATCGTCATATTGGGCGGTATCACGGGCAAAAAAGCGTAGGTCCTGAAGTATTTTATCGGTAATTTCGGCAGCGGGGCGCCGGGGTGCATCCTTTATTGATTGAAGGAGTCCTTCTTTGCCCCAGAAGCCTCCCGATTCGCTCATCGCTTCCGTCACGCCGTCGGTAAAAACGATTAATGTGTCACCGGGCTTAAGAAAGATACTTCGTTTCTGATAAGGTATGTCTTCTATGGCTCCCAGGGCGGTCCCCTTGGCCGGAGCTAGAGAGGCAATGCCTGATTGTGAAAGATGGTAAGGTAAGTCATGGCCGCCGCAGCTATAGATGACTTCCCCAGAATTTGTATCCAAAATGCCGCAGAAAACGGTGACAAACATACCGGTATCGTTATCACGGCACAGCTCATTATTAACAGCAGCTAATATTTCATCAGGGCTGGTTTCTGCTGTCGTCCTGGAACGAAGCAGAGTTCGGGTTACCGCCATAAAAAGGGCAGCAGGGACTCCTTTGCCGGAAACGTCACCAACGGTAAAAAAGAGATGGTGTTCATCAATAAAGGAAAAATCGTAAAAGTCCCCTCCCACTTCCTTAGCCGGTTCTAAAAGGGCGTGGATCTCAAATTCCGCGCGTTCAGGAAACGGGGGAAAGATACGAGGGACAATGCTCATTTGAATCTGCCGGGCCACCATCAGTTCCCCTTCGATTTGTCGTTTCGCGGTTTCCATAGCTCTTTCTTTAATCAGATTGTTGACCATAAAGGCAAAAACAGCCATGCCGGCTCCGTTGGCCAAGATCATGGGTGCAATAATTTGCTGCACAAGAGTAAATGCCTGGGAAAAGGGTTTGCTGATGATCAGTGTAAGGCACAAGTGCAAAATCTCGATGGCAACGGACAAAATAACAGCACCTTTGATACTGGGGAAGTCTCCTTTGCGCAGCAGGTAAATACCCCCGCCGATCAACCCGGCAAGTACCGTGGACAGAGAACATGAGTAGCAGGTAAACCCGCCCAGGGTAAAACGGTGCAGACCGCCGATGAGACCTGCACCCAGTCCCACTATAGGCCCACCGATTAAGCCTGCAATGGTGGGACCTAAATCACGAATGTTGGCAAATGCCCCCAGCAGTTCAATGCCACCCAGTGTTCCGTATATGGAAAAAGCCCCGAAAATTAAAACAAGTAACAACCTGTTGAGAGGAGAAAATTTCTTCGCCATGATTTCTCCGTAAAAACTGCTGCGCGTTATAATATAGGTGATTACAATAACTACCGCCATACTGTTTACTAAATTAAGCGCAAGTTCGATTATTGCTTTCAAGGAATTATTTTTCTCCTTTTCTTTCCGGCTAATTGGGGAAAAAACTCCACTTACTCTTATAATCATGGCATTGTTAATTTTCCCATTTCGACACTTAAGTTGATAAATCCTACTATAACTATAATACAAGCCGGAATGCCGGTCCTGTAAAACAAGTTGGCAGGAAACCAGATGATTCCTTTTAACTATTAAATCTGAACCATACCCCAAACCGATACGGGGAACAGTAAGCGAGGCGCTTCAAGTGAAATGCCTCGCTTATGTTTCAAAGTATTTTCTTAATTCTTAGCTATTTCCCCAGCAGATGATACAGAACCTGTGCCATTTCCGATCTGGTGGTCGTATTGAGCGGAGATAGCTTTCCGTTGCTGCCGCTGATGGTGCCGGCTCTGACTAGCAGGGTAATCGCGTCCCTTGCCCATGCGTCAACCTGCCCCGCATCGGAGAAGTCGGAAAGCACCTTTCCGGAATCATCCTGTGGCAGCTGCCCGATGGCTTTCAGCGCATTGTACAGCAAGGTGAACATCTCCTGCCGGGTGATCTCCTTTTTCGGCGCGAACATATTGTTGCCTACGCCTGCAGTTATACCGAGCCGCTTTGCCGCCGCGAGATAGCCGGTGTAATAGGTGTTGCCCGCGTCGGAGAAGTTAACAGCCGGGTTCGTATCCGGTGCGATGCCATAGGCACGCATCATCAGGACAATGAATTCACCGCGCGAAAGCTGCACATCGGGGCTGTACTTTCCGTCCCCTGTGCCTGTGGTGATTTCCCTTGCGGCGATGAAGGATACAGCCGGGGCATACCAGGCGCCTGCCGGCACGTCGTTGAAGCTCACCTTGTTATATGCCACCGCGTAATCGCTAAAATGAATGGTGCTGAAAGTGACCGTTCCCGTTGCAGTATCGTAGTGGCCATTTGGTATAGTGACAACATTGCCTGAGCCATCGATATACCAGATGACGATGCTCTCCGGATTGGCAAGCTCCACCACCGTCGGAGCATAGGGGATGGATATCGTTACTGGCGTATTGGGGTTAAACCAGTCGATCTGCCTGCCGTCGATGGATAGCGTGAGCTTTACCAGCGGCCTGTCTCCGATGGTGTTCTTGACATCCTCCGGCAGGTTTGATTTATCTTCCCGACCGATAGTAATCTGCGCCTTATTTCCATCCGTGTCCGCAACACCTGTCAGCATATTGGACGGAACTGTTATACTGCCGGCGTCGGTATTGAGAGTCAGCGTACCCTGAAAATCAATGGTTGACAGATCCGAAACCGGTATACCGGATGAATAGGTGTCGACGTCGGGTATAGACGGTATCGTAATGACAGTCCCGCCTTGGGCGAGGCTCTGATCTCCCGTGTCTATGGAAGCTGTTCCGGCTTCTTCGTCAACCTTTACGGGAAGCGCCGTTTCCGTGCCGTTTTCTGCTTTTACATCCGCTTTATAGATCGGGGTTGCCGGAGTTGTCGGAGTGCTGCTTCCGTCACCTGAACTGCCGCCGCCGTTGTACGTCCACCTGGCGTACAAATCCACATCGGCAGTGATAATGGTGGAGCTTGTGTTCTGCGTTCCCGCGCCGTTTTGCCCGGTGAACCAGCCGCCAAAGCTGTATCCGCTTCTGGTTGGATTGTTCGGCCAGTTAGCTCCGAGAGCGGAACCGCTGGTCACGGTCTTGCTGGCATAAAGCGAGCTATCGCTGTAAAAGTTTACGGTATGGGTTGATGCAGGAACCAGCTCAAAAATTGCCTTGACCGTCACGTTGGAGCCCGGCATAATGAATCTATTTTCTGCAACCGTCACACCGCCGCTGATAACCTGCCATTCCTTGAACTGATATCCGTTGGCGGGGGTGGCTGTCAGGGTAATTTCCGAACCTTCCGCAGCTGAAGCGATATTAGCGCTGGCTGTTCCGTTGCCGTCGTTTTCAACCGTTATGGAATATTGGGCAGGCGGCGCTTCACCTTTGATCCATACTGTGTTGCTGCTTTGCTGATAGGTACGATAACCAGCCTTAGTAGTTGGAAGTACATAATCGTCAATGGTTATGGGGTCATCGTCGGCGAACTGGATATAGTCCGGAGCTGTGAGTATTCCGTCAAGGGT
>JAQVOH010000053.1 GCA_028702695.1 Desulfotomaculaceae bacterium | reverse complement strand
TAAAATAATATTTGCAATAGCAACGGAGCTCATAATCCCAGGGCAGGCTCCAATAACCTGCAGTTTAATGGTTGTCCTGTATGAAATTACAAACCCGTAATGCCTTGACAAACGACCTTGGGGGTTGTAATATATTTATTGCTACGTATGCGCCCGTAGCTCAGGTGGATAGAGCAGCGGTTTCCTAAACCGCGTGCCGGTGGTTCGAGTCCTCCCGGGCGCACCAGAAATCAAGGCTTCCGGGTTTTCTCCGGAAGCCTATTTATGTTCTAAAACCGAGTGAAGCTAAAAGGACAGGTTTTAAGCCTGCTCTTTTTTGTTTCTTTCCCCTTCATATACTTTGAATTAGATCTATTTGTGCTTATTCCAGCCGTACGGGCATCGCGCTGCCCTGCCGCCAACGGTAGATAGCCAGGAAAACCGCCCCCAGGGCCAGACAGACAATGGCAATCCTGATGATCAAACCAACTACCGGGATACTGGTCAAGAGCAGCAGCAATGCATAGCCGACCAGGAATGGCAGGATAGCATGCACCCGTCCTGCCCAGCCGAAGCGGGTGGCTAGCAAGCGGCCAACTGCGTCCCCAACGATAATCTTGGCGGAATAGAGAAGTAGAGCGTAACTGGCCAGCAGGGTCAGGGAAAGAGGGATCCCAATCACCGTAATCAGTAGCAGCAACGCCGACAACGGGATAAGCAGCAACAGCACGAGACCCCAACCCAATGAATGGCCTGGTGATTGCCTTATGGTTTGGCTGAGGCGGCTCCAAATGCCCGGGAAAAACAGGGTCAGGACACCCCAGACCAGTATACCTGCGGCAAACGAGACCAGCGCTCCCAGCCAGTTAAAACCTCTTGGCTGCCGCTGTGTTTCCGTCTGCGCCTGCAGATACTCCCTTTTGGTTATTCCTGCAATCTGAGCGCCTGATGCAACAGTAGCCTCACGCGGTGAGCCATAGTAAAGGTTGCCGCCGATTGTCGATGTGGGTCCAAGCTGCAGGTCCTCGACCCTCCAAAAATGGACGTCGCCCCCAACTAAACCGTTGATCCGCGTTCTCCCGCCAGCGCCCAGGTACTGGCGGCCAATCTCGCCTGACATGGTAATCTGGTTGGCAAAAACCTCGGCATCCCGGCTCACCTTGGAGCCTTCCAACTGTCGCAGTTCACTGGCAGCCGCAGTCAGGTCCTGTCTCAACTCACCCTTGATGTCGATATTCTGTGCCGCACAGCGGGCGCTTCCGTCCACATAGCCGTTAATACGGATAGTGCGGGCCGCCGCCAGGACGTCCCCGTTGACCTTCCCGTTAATGGTGATGGTTTGTCCGGCAGCAAAGACATCTCCATCCACGTCCGCATCAATCACAACTTCGTTGCCGGCCACGAATAGAGGCCCCTGGACGGCACCTGACGGAATCAAAACGTTTTCGCCATTCCTTACCTCCATGGCGCTGGCCGGAGCTGCCAATAACAACAGGACTAGTAAAACAAGAGCCGGAGCCAACCATTTTTTCCTTTTAAACATATACGCGCCTCCTTTAAGCAATTTTAATTTTTTACCTTACCCAAGTACATCATCCCCTTAGTAAGGCTTCAACATTAATAACAGATAACCCGGTTTTTTATTCCCGGAAATAAAAAAAATTTACCGGCACCGGAGCTTATGTTATCATTCTTTACAAGGAAACCCTGTTTAGTCGTTTTATTGTTGAGGAAATATTGGGCACAACACGACTGCTAAACAAAAAAGCCGCTCTAAGAACGGCTATGCGTTTGCCTTGCTAAGACTATAGGATGTAGTTGCTACTTTTGCAGCTTTTGTTTTGTGGCACGCGGGTCCGTGAGCACTTCATACCCGCCCATAGCTGCCAAGGTCACAATAATTGCATTAGTCAGGACCAGCAGCAACGTAATAAGAATGTCCTTGCCCGCGATGTCAAACATACCCTTGCTCCAGTACACAGCCAGAACCAATACAATAGCCCAGGCGAAGGCATAGACGCGGACGGCCTGATCGGAAAACACTTTTTTTATGATGCTTTTTGTGAACTGTACGATTAGACCCAGAGTCAACACCATGCCGGAGAAAGTTGTCATGTAGTCAATAGTTATAAAATCACTCGGCATAACCAACACGCTCCTTACTACGGTTTTTGCTTATTGACAAGTATCAATCAACAGGCTTGATTTTATTTGTTCCATAATATGCGATTTTTGCCGATACGCACTTCGTCCTCTCTGGGATTTATCAGTCACTTGCGCTGTAGCATACTGGATATCCCCAAAAGTTTGGTATATGATAACCATAGAAAGCAAGGCTCGTTAAAGCGATTTATTCTACTGTTGGGGGGGGTAGGTCTGTTATACAGTATATTGTTAATAAATATCATAGGTTTTGGTATCATGTGGTATGATAAAAAGATGGCCCAGGCGGGTAAATACAGGGTGCCGGAGAGTAGAATCTTTTTAATTGCCATCGTCGGGGGGGCTTTTGGTGTATTATTGGGAATGGAGATATTTAGGCACAAAACAAAAGATTTAAAGTTTAAAGTTTTAATACCGGTAATTATTATTTTACAAGTGATTTTATATCGATTCTTCTATTTGCAGTAACCATGTAATAAGTGGCCTTTGTCGGCTAGTCTTAAAACCCAGCAGTGGATGTAATTCTTTTAACAAAAGAGTTAAGCAGTCTGAATGTGGGTGCGAATTCATACGCACTTCATTTTTGAACATCTTCAAGTTGCCGGTTAAGTCCAGTAGCTATATAGTTTTGCACACAGCTTGACAGTGACACCAATGTGGCTTATAATACTTAGTGGACGTTTTTATGATACGCCTTTGGATTGGATTGCTGGTTCTGTTAGAGACTGCATCCTGTGGGCGTACCATTTTGTTCTTAGAGGAGAAATACGGTGGACCACGCCGGTTATATGCGCGAAGCCTTGGCGGAAGCTGAAAAGGCCTATGCCCTGGGAGAGGTGCCCATTGGCGCCGTTGTGGTGCTTGACGGCGAGGTTATCGGACGGGGCCACAACCTGCGGGAACTATTGAAGGACAGCACTGCCCATGCGGAAGTACTGGCCCTGCGTGAGGCGGCCAGATGTATAGGTGACTGGCGTTTGAACGGAGCCGTCATTTACTCCACCATAGAGCCGTGTCCGATGTGTGCCGGGGCAATGGTTCAGTTCAGGGTTAAGACACTGGTCTACGGGGCTGCTGATCTCAAGGCGGGTGCGGTTGATTCGGTCATTGATGTGGTCAGACAACCTCGTTTTAACCATCAGGTTGAGGTTGTATCAGGAGTACTGGAGGAAGAATGCCGGTCTATTATCAGGCGCTTCTTTCGGGAATTAAGGGAGAAAAAAGATGCTGGAGAGGTGGCTGAGCTGGTCGAAGGCGCTCGACTCGAAATCGAGTAGGCTGTGATGAGCGGTCTCGTGGGTTCGAATCCCACCCTCTCCGCCATATAAATAATAAATAAGTACAAGGGGTTCACGATTTATCCGTGAACCCCTTGTACTTATTTATACACGAAAATTATAAGATAGCTGCACGCACTGCTATAGAGGAATGAGTAACTGCAATAGAAAAAAATATGTTATTTGTGCAGGAATTTGGTAATTCATGTGGTAGATGTATTGCTGTGTAGATGAAAACAACAGGGGGTTGAATCGTTGTGTAATCGAAAGGCTATTAAAATTGCAATTCTTTTATTCCTTACGCTCCTGCCTTTTCTCTTGGTTACAGCCGCTGAAGCTGATGATACGGTAGGAAAATTATCAAATATTAAAGCTGATGCTGTATTTGAAGAGTCAGCAAAAATACAGAAAATAGAACTATCGGAAATCCTGGATAATGAAAAAGCCAAGCTCAAGGCGAGTCAAAGGAAACTCAGTACAGACCTTCTTAAACTAGTTAACGTAGATTTTATTTTGCCTGGACAAAACAAAGAAGAATTAAAAAAACAAATGCAAAGCTTAAAACAGTTACGACTGTCAGCTACGGTCAATAGGTCTGTTTACGGGGCTATAGATAATGAGCTGGTCTATGTTTATATTTACCTTAAATCACCTGCGGGGACAAATGTAATCGATAGTTACGCTCATGAAGTAACTAACCGGGATGAGGAAAATCACGTGGCAGTGGCTTGGGTAGAAATAAACCGTTTAGACACTATGGCCAATCTGGATTCTGTTCGTTTTATCCAAACGGTACTACCTCCTATGTGCAACACTGGTTCAATGACAAGTGAGGGAGATGGCATCCATCGGGCAGATTTAGTTCGTAGTCTCGGACAGGATGGTGCTGGGATTAAGATAGGCATTATTTCCGATGGGGTAGACCACTGGACGAATGCTCGCAACTCCGGCGATATTCCTGCCAACCTGCATATTTTGAGTAATACTGTTGGCGGGGATGAAGGAACAGCGATGCTGGAAATCGTTCATGACCTGGCCCCGGGGGCGGATTTATATTTCCATGATTGTGGGGCTAATAGTTTAGCTTTTAATGATGCCATTGATGAGCTAATCGCTGCGGGTTGTAACGTGATTTGTGATGATATCAGTTGGCTGGATCAACCCTTCTTCGAAGATGGACCAGTTGCTAAGCATGTTGCCGCTGTACTGGCGCAAAACAACGTAACTTATGTTTCCTCCGCCGGCAATTATGCTTATAATCATTATCAAGGCACCTATCGAAATGGCGGTAACAACTTTCACGATTTTAGTAACGGCACCTCAGATTATGAAGATTTATACATCAAAGTGCCATTTGGAAATAACGTTTTAATTTTATTGCAATGGAACGACGAGTTCGGAGCCTCCAATAATGATTATGACCTTTGGCTTTATGACGAAGCTACTGAAGAAATTGTGGCCATAAGCGAATATATCCAAAATGGGAACGGCGACCCTATTGAAGCGATTATTTATACTAATGACACGAGCCAAGATGTTATGGGACATATATTGGTTTATAAAACAAGAAAAGCAGCTACAAAAACACTGGAAGTATTTATTTATCAGGATTACAACAGCATACTTTACATCGATAACCTGACTCCAGAGGACTCTATTTACGGGCACGCCGCAGTTACGAATGCCATTACCGTGGGTGCTATCAACGTTTCGAACCAAAACCAGATAGCCTACTATTCTTCTCAGGGGCCGGTAACTATTAACTACCCGTCATCCAAAAAAAGAGCCAAGCCCGATATTTGCGGCATGGATGAAGTTACAGTAACCGGAGTTGGTGGTTTTGGTAGTCCTTTCCTTGGCACGAGTGCAGCAGCGCCCCATGTGGCGGCTATTGCTGCCTTACTCTGGGCTGAGAACCCCAATGAAGACGCCACTGAAATTCGCAATGTGCTATTATCACAGGCGTCTGATTTAGGAGATACAGGCTTTGATAATATTTACGGTTATGGCAGGGCGGATGCTTTAAGTGCATATCATTACATCACTCCGCCGGTCTACCAGAGTGCTGCGAGCAGCAACCGCAACCGGACCGCGACCTTGACCTTTACCGAGAACCTGGTGGCCAACGTTGCCAACTTGAAGGGGGCTGTGACCTTCTCGGCAGATGGTACAAATTTTGGTTCCCTTGGGACCGGCGATACTGTTTCGATTAATGGCAGCACCCTGGTCGTGACCTTTAATACCGCTCTGGCCGGGAGTAATAATAAGATCCGGGTTGCAGCTGCAACCTTAAAGGATACAACCGGCAATATACTGACAGCGGAGATTACCACGGATGCCATCGCAGGGTTTAATTGCGACATAAACGGGGATGGTACCATCAACCTTCTAGATCTTCTCTGGATATCCTCAAAAATTGGGCCAGCCACGACCGGTGAAGCTACAAAGGCTGATGTAAACAATGATGGCGAGGTTAATATCCTTGATTTGATGGCAGTGGCGGGGGATATCACAAATTTAGAAAGCGCATTGAAATAGGTTGTTGTTTTTATATTAATGGTCAGGAGTTTTGGAAAGAGCTAACAAGAAAAAGGATTAATTGGGTTTTATGGAGAATGTATTTAGGCTTATATTTTTACAAAAGGAGTAATTTTTATGGGCAAAATCCAATTTACACAAAATCATAGTGATTTGAGTACCAATCAGGGCTTTCAATTTGAGTTCAACTGTGATCGCTGTGGAACAGGTTATCGTACGCGCTTTAAACCTTCAGTTACAGGCACTGCCACAAATATATTGGAAACAGCCGGCAGTATTTTTGGAGGTATTTTAGGCCGCGCTTCCGAAGTGGGTGAAAGGTTTCGATCGGCGACATGGGAGAAAGCCCATGACCAGGCCTTTGAAGAGGCAATGAATGAGCTAAAGCCTGATTTTATCCAGTGCCCGCGCTGTTCTGCCTGGGTATGTCGTAAAAGTTGCTGGAACACAAAACGAGGATTATGCAAACAATGTGCTCCCGATTTGGGTGTTGAGATGGCTGCTGCTCAGGCTAGTCATTCAGTTGAAGAAGTTTGGGCCCATGCACGTATGGCGGACGAAGATAAGAAACTCGGTGAAGAGTACTGGAAGGAAACAATACAGGCTGCCTGCCCGGAATGTGAGGCGCCGCTATCATCAAATGCCAAGTTCTGTCCCGAATGCGGTTATAAGCTAAAGCAAAGAACGACCTGTAAAGAATGTGGGGCTGCATTACAAGCAGGGGCTAAATTTTGCGCTGAATGTGGTTGTAAAAGTTCATAAATCAGTTGGCACGACAACAGACAGACATGGGTTCTAGAAACTAATTGCTAGAATTGCCAAGGGATTCTCACGTTTCATGGTGGGAATCCCTTGGCAATAATTGATCCAAGGTATTAGTATGCGGGTTTCAGTCGCTGGTCAAAATATACAATAAGCATAAAGAAGAGGGTTTTGGGTTAACATGTGGAAATATGAACCATAGGTAACCGGTTAATCCACTGGGAAAGGAAAGACAGTTATATGGGTACGCCTAAGACGGAAACAAGTGGCACGATCAAGAAAAACGAAGAACTGACCAGGGAAGGAGCTGCGGAACCCTCCTCGCTGGATGCAAACTTTATCCAGAACATTATTAATGATGATTTCAGTACCAATAAATACAACGGGAGGGTTCATACCCGGTTTCCACCCGAGCCGAACGGCTATCTACATATCGGTCACGCCAAATCCATTTGTCTCAATTTTGGCATAGCCGCCAAAAACGGGGGTATCTGCAACCTGCGGTTTGATGACACCAACCCCGCCAAGGAGGAGGTCGAATACGTTGATTCGATCAAGGAAGATGTGCGGTGGCTTGGCTTTGACTGGGATGACAGGATGTTCTACGCCTCCAACTACTTTGAGCAGCTATATGATTACGCCGTGCAGTTGATTAAAGCCGGCAAAGCCTATGTGTGTGACCTGAGTGCGGAGGAAATGAGAGCGTACCGCGGTACCCTAACGGAACCGGGTCAGGAAAGCCCCTACCGCAACCGGTCAGTGGAGGAAAACCTGGACCTGTTTGAGCGGATGAGGGCCGGTGAGTTTCCTGATGGTTCGCATGTTCTGCGGGCTAAAATTGACATGGCTTCTCCTAACCTGAACATGCGGGACCCAGTGCTCTACCGGATTCTGCGGGCCACCCACCACCGGACTGGCGCCAAGTGGCTCATTTACCCGATGTACGATTACGCCCATCCCATTTCAGATTCGCTGGAAAGGATTACCCACTCTATTTGCACGCTGGAGTTTGAAGACCACAGACCGCTTTATGATTGGACGCTTGCTACGCTGGGCATTTACCATTCCCAGCAAATTGAGTTCGCCCGCTTAAATCTCACCTACACGGTGATGAGCAAGAGAAAGCTCCGTATGTTGGTGGAAGAGGGTATCGTAAGCGGCTGGGACGACCCGCGCATGCCCACTATATCGGGCCTGCGCAGGAGAGGCTATACGCCGGAATCAATGCGCGACTTCTGTGATCGGATCGGGGTAGCCAAAAGCAACAGTATGGTGGACATCGCCATGCTGGAACACTGCATCCGGGAAGATTTAAACTTTAGTGTCCCGCGCGTGATGGGCGTTCTGCGACCGCTGAAGCTGGTTATTGATAATTATCCAGAGGGACAGGTCGAGGAATTGGAGGCCGAGTATAACCCGGAGAATTCAGGCTTGGGTTCCCGCAAACTTCCCTTTTCCAGGGAGCTTTACATCGAACAGGAAGATTTCATGGAAAATCCACCTAAGAAATTTTTCCGGCTATCACCAGGACAGGAGGTCCGCTTGAAGAACGCCTACATTATCCGGGGTGAGCGGGTGGTGAAGGACGAGAAATCCGGTGAGGTGCTCGAGGTGCATTGCACCTACGATCCGGAAACACGCAGCGGCAGCGCGGCCAGTTCCCGCAAAGTCAAGGGAACACTGCACTGGGTTTCGGCAGGCCATGCCGTCCAGGCCGAAGTGCGTTTATATGAGCATCTCTTTTTAAAAGAAAACCCGGATGAAGAAAATGACTTTAAATCCTGCATCAACCCGGATTCGTTGTCGAGGCTGACTTCCTGCATGATTGAACAGAGCTTGGCAGACGCGGTACCCGGCAACCACTACCAGTTCCTGCGCAATGGCTTCTTTTGCGTGGATACTGTTGATTCAACAAAAACAAAACCGGTTTTCAACCGGATTGTTTCCCTGAAGGATACCTGGGCTAAGATACAGAAGGCTAATAACAAGTAAAAATAAAGTATTTTCATGAAAAACCTTAAATGGTATATTTTAGTGACTAGCCTGCTGGTTTTTCTTTCTGTGCTACTTTATGTAATACAAATTTATATTTTCCAAGCGCCAAGAGAAACGATTCAACAAACTTTCAGTCTGCTTTCAGGGTGGTTTCAGTTGTGGACCGGATAATACAAAAAAGCAGTAATATGAGGTTGGTGGATCTATCATGCAGCAAACGGATCCTGAAAAAGGGCATATCCAGATCTTATTATTTTAAAGAGACAGCAATCGGCATATTTTTCGGGTATTATCCGGCTAAAAAAGCTGCGGGGTTGGACCCCATTGAAGCGCTGCGATTTGAAAAGTAAATAAGTATTTAACAATTATATGCTTTAAAGACAAGGGTCGGCAGTTAAATGCCGACCCTTATTTTTTGCCACCGTTTAAGGCAACTGGAGCAACACCAGGGCATTATTTTCTGGGTAGTTGCCCATATCAACAGCGGCACAACGTATCATCCAAGATACCAGTAATGTGGGTGCAATTTTAATCGCACAATCGCTCTAGCGTCGTACTTGAGTATCAAATGTAACTTTTGTGTGAATGAATTCGCACCCACATTTTTTGAGAAGCGCTCTGCGTGTATTTTCAAGGTAATTTTAACGGCCAAACAGATGAGTGAATGTACAGATAATTATAAATGTTATTTAGTGTCCAAATATCAAACAGTTCATTTTCATTTGGAATGAGGTTTTTATTATTGTAAAAGTAAATAATCCCATTTACTTAAGTAAAGAAACCAAATTAACATTTTTTGAGGTTGGCCTGCAGCAAACAGAAAGCCTTGTTACATAACGGTTTACATAATAATCAAAATCTTTAATAAAAATAGACCCATTAGGGATAATAATTTTAGCCCAAATCACTGCAACTGGCATGAGCTTTGCTTTTATATCTTATCGTGACGTCATATAAATCCATACAAAGGGGGATATACAACCTTCTAAAATCAGCTTCGTAATGTGTTCAGAACGGGTTGGGTGCAGAGTGGATTGAAGTGGCCATTGGATTGTCAAAAACTATTAATTATTCAAGGGGTTCAAGGTTTATCAGACGCGTTGGGTTGGAAAGGATATTCATGGTGTATTACTTGACACAAAAATTTGTGGAATAACAAAAGGAGGATGTATCATGTTGAATTTTCAATTGTATAATCAGGTTCGTATGCTCATTGGCCCGGGAAGTATTGAACAGTTAGGTGAATTGATAGAGCATATGGGCGTTAAGAAGCCGATGATTGTGACAGATAAGAGCATGGTAAAGATGGGTATTCTCGATCAAGCAGTAGCGGGCTTGAAAGAAAGAAACATCCCATACGTTACCTTTGATGAAGTACTGCCGAATGCGCCGACAGACGCCATAGAAAAGGCCAGCGTGCTTTGTAACAAAGAAAAATGTGATGCAGTAGTAGGTCTCGGCGGCGGAAGCACAATGGACAGCGCTAAGGCTGTAAACGTCTTGAGATTTAATGATGGGAAGATCCTGGACTATGTAGAGCGTATGGACGATATCAAATTTTCACCTAACTGTGTCTTAATACCTACTACTGCAGGAACAGGCAGCGAATTATCTCAGGGAATGATTCTTATGGGCCCTGATCATGCAAAGTATACGCTTCTTTCACATAATGCTAATGCGGCATATGCAATTTTAGACCCCGCTATGTTGACTAAATTACCTGCTGAATTGACAGCAGCTACGGGATTGGACGCGTTAACACACGTTGTAGAAGACTATACGGATACTCTGGCAACTGAATTTACTGATATGATCTGCGAAAAGGTTATTGAGACTATTGGGAAGTACTTGCCGATATGCATTTCTGATCCGGGCAATATACAAGCAAGAAGCAGGATGGCTATATCAGCATCTTTGGCAGGCTGGATGTTGGGTCACTGTGTCGCTAATGCCGGACACTCAATCGGACAAACAATCGGCGGATTATTTGATATACCTCATGGACACTGTGTTGCATATTCAGAGCCCTGGGTACTAGAATTCAATGCACCTGCATTGCCTGAAAGGACCAAGTTCATTGGTGAAGCTTTAGGAGCAACGTTCACAGGCAAGGAAACACCAGAAGAAATCGGTGCAAAAACAAGAGATGCTTTCATTGATTTTAGAGACAACAAGTGTGGGTTAAGATCTGTTAAGTCATTCGGTTACGATGAAAGCAAGTTCGAAGAAGCTGCAAAGATAATTGAAGCGGATATATTTCAGAATTTCCAGCCCAGAAAGATGACTGCTGCTGATGCGCTTGAAATCTTAAAGAAAATTTACGCATAAAAGTTCTATTCGTAAAAAAGCAGTTTGACTTGGGCGGTTAATTGGGGTGGCACAGGATTGCAAACCTACCGTCGTCAATGTGCAACCCTGTACCACCCAACTGACCGAACATCCTTACAATATAATGGCGACTATGATGAGCATAATTTAAGTAACTAATTAAAAATTAAGGCGATAGTTAATTTCTGCGGTTTTTGTAGGGTGTGCAGGTAGTTTAAAACTGTACACCTGTACACCCTAAATGTCCGTGCACCCTTGGCTAGATATGGCGGGCGGGATTATGCTTCTATTTGTTTAACTATTATGAAATTAGGAGGTCATATGTATGTCAGAACCGCAGACAGCAGCAACTGCCAATCCAGCGGGGTTGATCGTAATGGTCTTTTATCTGTGCGCCCTAATCCCAGTACTCATCGGCATCGCCCCAGCCTCAGCCCTTATCATACTTGTTCCACTGGGTTTGGTAGGCAGTATCGTGCAGTTTATCGCAGGAGCCATTGAACTCAAGCGTGGGGATGTCGTCAACGGCAACATTACCTTAGCCTTCAGCGCCTTTATGTTCTACGGAGCTGTCTCCTTTATGTTCAAGTTCTTAAACATTGGGCCGCAAGATACATCCTCAGTAGATGGCTGGGTGTTTTTGAGCATGGGCGTCATCATGATCTTCCTCACCGGGCTTCCCTTGAGAGCAGGTTTTGTGCCCGGACTTTTCTTTATCATCACTGATATCTTCTTCGTACTGATGGCTTTTGGCAACCTTCTCGGGATGCCGGTATTGAATCAAGCAGCCGGAACTATTGAGATTGTCGCAGTTATCGCATTGATTTGGATCATCGTGGGAACCATACAGAATACAGCTTACGGCAAAGATGTTGTTCCTATGGGACCTCCCTGGATTAAGTCTTAATTGGAGCATTGCAAAGCTTAAATGAACAAGTATTTCCGAGTTAATCAGCCTACAGCAAATGCCAGGGTTGTTAACCACCAGGCATAAATGGAAACGTTTGTGCCTCCCTTCTTGGAAAGGAAATATTGATTTCATAAAACATGATTTCAGGTGGAATTCTAAAAAGGAGGTACTACGATTTCAATGGCTGACAAATTTATTAGAGTGGATATTGGTTCAAAAACAGTAGCTTATGAAGAAAGAAAAGATTTAGCTTCCTATGGTGGACGCGGCTTAATTGACAGAATTTTGACAGATGAGGTAGAGCCCACCTGCGATGCTCTGGGCCCAGGTAATAAGTTTATCGTCTGCGTAGGACTTTTGAACGGTACCGCGACCCCTGCTAGCGGCAGGATCTCCGTGGGTTGCAAGAGCCCGCTGACAGGCGGCGCCAAAGAAGCCAACGCCGGCGGTACTGCGGGCGCGGCCTTTGCAAGGTTGGGCTTGAAGGCTATTATCTTTGAAAACGCACCGGCAGGAGACGAATGGTATATCCTGAAAGTTACCAAAGACGGCGCCGAGTTGTTGCCGGGCAATAAGTATGCAGGACTGGGCACCTATGACACAGCGAAAAAAATAATGGAAGACTATGGCAGCAAAGTCAGCGTTATGGCCATCGGTCCCGCCGGTGAAAGAGGCTATAAAATTGCTTCAGTCCAGGTTACCGACCCTAGCGGTCATACGGCCCGGGCATGCGGCCGGGGCGGGGTCGGAGCAGTCATGGGTTCCAAGAGAATTAAGGCCATCGTGCTTGATACTGAGGGCACGAAACTTGAGGCCCAGTATGCCGACAAAGAAAAATTCATGGCAGCCAATCGCAAATTCATTGAAGGCATTAAAGGGAATCCCATTTCAGGAGGCGGCTATCCTGCCCTAGGTACAGCAGCAGGGGTCCTGGGAGTTAATGCTTTAGGCGCCTTACCGACGAAAAACTTCAGCGACGGCAGATGGGATAAGGCAGAGAACATCAGCGGCGAGACTTTGGCTAAAAATGCCAATGAAAGAGGCGGCCAGACCGGCCACGCCTGCCAACCCGGCTGCATTATCCATTGCTCCAACGTTTACCACGGTCCGGATGGCAAGTACCTGACTTCTGGCTTGGAATACGAAACCATAGGTTTGGTTGGTTCAAACTGCTTGATTGACAATCTGGATGCCATTGCTACGATTGACCGCATGTGCGACGATATCGGTATTGATACCATGGATATGGGAGCGGCTATCGGTGTGGTTATGGAGTCAGGAAAGATCGCCTGGGGCGATAGCGAAGCAGCCATCAAGCTAGTCCAGGAAGTAGCCGACGGTACAGAGTTCGGCAATATTGTGGGCAACGGCACGCTGGCGGCCGGGAAATACCTTGGTGTTAAGAGAATCCCGGTTGCTAAAGGACAGGCTCTGGCAGCCTATGATCCCAGAGGCTTAAAAGGTACCGGTGTAACTTACGCTACCGCACCGCAAGGTGCTGATCATACCTGTGGTAACACACTTGGTACTGTGGAACAAGTGAATCCTTATAGTAAAGAAGGGCAGGTCGAGCTGTCGACAATGCATCAAGTAGCATTTTGCATGGTGGATTGCACGGGTATGTGCCTGTTTAACAGCTTCTGCACCACAGAAGAACAATATCTGATGGCACTTGTTAACATGTTCGCGGGCAAATTCGGTGGTGAATGGACTGTCGACAGGCTCATGGGCTTGGGAGTCGAGGCTATCGCGCTGGAGAAGAAATTCAACGAGGCCGCAGGAGTTCCCAAGGTGGAGGTAGCAGACTTTTTCAAAAGTGAAGTATTGCCTTCATCAGGCGAACTATTCGATATTACAGATGAAGAGTTGAATCAAGCGATACCTTTCTAAGGAATTAATGCTCGTTTAAGTAAGGAACAACTATTAATCTACGGTGTAACCATCAAAGGGTGAGGTCTTTGACCATCGCCCTTTGATGGTTGCCTTGAATTAAATTTAGGAAGGAAGATTAATTTGTGTTCTGAATATGCTGGTTCAATTACTGTAAAAGTCAAATCATATGTATCTCCATTAGAACATGTGGAAGGGTTTGCGCCAGGCAAACTATTCCAATTGGAATTAGCCGCTGACACGGCTTTAGAGGAATTAGTACAAAAATTATTTGGTGAAAACAGGGGGCATATAGGATTTAAAGTGGTAAACGGGAAGGTCGTAAAAGATAAGGTTCTTGCAGACGGAGATTTGATAGAAATACACCGTCTTATGGGTGGAGGATAAGTTGTCAAGGGGACGTTTTCCCAGACATGAAAGTATGTCAAGAGACACCCCCTTACATATGTCTACTGTTGTTTGCAGGAGTAATTTGGCTGGAACTGGTTTATTGTGTAAAATGATTAAATATAAATAAAGATTAGAATTGCGAGACAAGTTGTGATAATATAAACACAAAGACTATTATTATAAAGAATACTTTTATGGTAAGAGCTTTAATTTGAGTGGATATTGAGGTATATATTACCTATAAGTGCATGATTTAAAATAATTGTCATAATCATGGGGAAGGGTGGGAGAGAAAATGGATGTTAATGGTTCCTTGGAATTACAACAACATCTTGCTCAAATACTAAAAACCGGAATGGCAATTAGTGAAACGACTCCATCAAGGCTGGATAAAATCCAGGATGAATGGAGTAAATTCATTAAAGGTAAACCAGTAAACACGAGTATAGTACCACGCACCATTTATGATTCATGGCAAAGAAGTATGGAATATGGAGTTGATCCTTATTCTAGGAATGAAAGGTTTTTGTCAAAAGAAGAAATTAAGAAGCAAATTTTAGATAAGGATGGCCTGGTTAAAAAATTTGGTGATATTATTATTGAAGTACAGAGATTGGCTCGAGAAAAGGGACTATCTGTGCAGCTTTTTGATAGTGAAGCAAATAATATTCAATTAATCGCCCATTCCAGTTTTTTGCATCGCGAACTGGGTTTAAGAAATCCAATACCAGTCAATGTATCCGAAAATATTTTCGGGACGAATGCAGGTTGTTTGGCAATACGGGAAAATAAATCGGTACAAGTATTGGGACCTGAACACTTTAACTTTTATTTCCACAAATTTTACTGCTCTGCTGCGCCTATTCACAACACCAAGGGTGATATAATTGGCGCTATAAATATTTCCAGTTACAGTCACAAGCACACCATAGATACATTGATGCTGGTGACATTTTTAGCAAAAACTTTTGACAGTATAAATTTTATTATGGATACCATAGGTAAATTAGATACATTCAATCTTGCTATGAATAGAACTATTGAATATTTACCTCAAGGCATGGTTTATGTTAATAATGATAACGAAATAGAACATTATAATGACAAGATGGTTGAGCTGTTGGGACTTGATAAGTCAAATATTAAGGCTGACCTTACAAAATACATTTCCGATTTACAAAAAGTTGGCGTGGATAGTTTTGCAGATAAAAAAGAAATATATTTAGATGTACAAGGTCGAAAAAAATTATTCTTGATATCTGCTAAAAAAATATTTAACCATAATAGTAGCGAAGAAAGAATAATATTTTTAGAGAATGCGAAAAATGCTAATAACACTTCAGACGGTAATGAAACTTACTATACATTTGATGACATAATTGGTGAAAATAAAAATTTGATGGAAGTCAAAAACCAGGCTAAAATAGTTGCAAAATCTTCTTCACCGGTTTTAATATTTGGGGAAAGCGGTACTGGCAAAGAGTTATTTGCTCAGGCTATTCATAACGATAGTCCCAGAAAGAATAAACCTTTTGTTGCGATTAATTGTGGTGCTATACCGCATGATTTGGTTGAAAGTGAATTATTTGGTTACGAGTCCGGCGCTTTCACCGGAGCTTCGAAAAATGGGAAATTAGGCAAGTTGGAGATAGCTTGTGGTGGCACCCTGTTTCTTGATGAAATTGAAAGTATGCCTATAAATATTCAAATTAAATTGTTACGTGCTCTTTCGACTAATAGAATATATAGAATTGGTGGGATTAAAGAGATACCTGTAGATATTAGAGTTATCTCGGCAACAAAAAAAGATTTGTTGCAAGAAGCTGATGAGGGTAATTTTCGAGAGGATTTGTATTACAGAATCGGTATAATCACACTCAAACTGCCAGCTTTACGCGAAAGAAATAGCGATATACCCATATTGGCAAAACATTTTATTGATGTGATTTCTAAAGAGTATAATTTGCAGGAGATAAAAGCTGAAAAGGAATTTTTCGAGGCGCTTTCCCATTATTCTTGGCGTGGTAATATTCGGGAATTAAGGAATGTAATTGAAAGAGCCATTGTTTTATTGTGTGGCAGGGAAAAAATATCTCTTTCTGATCTTCCTGAAAAAATAGTTAAGGCCTATAACTATAAAAGTTTGAAGACTAAAGTAATTCTAATCAAAGAAACCAAAAACTCTTCCAGCAGTTTAATGAAAATGAGTGAGGAAATAATCATTGAAATACTTTTGCGCGAAGAGAACGGTAATCTAAGCAGAGTCGCTGAGCGTTTGGGTATATGCAGGTCAACATTATATAATAGAATAAACAGCAGTGAAAAATTGAAGAAAAACTTGGATAAACACAAAATTGGGTAAAAATTAATAATAAAAAGCTTACTTTCCATCGGGGGAGTAAGCTTTTTTATGGGTGCGCCCTGCATGGGCGCAGTCTAACGGTGAAAGTCCAGAGTGCGGGTTGATAGTGCCAAGCATATAGCCAAGGGCAAGGGTGTCCATCGTGAGATACCGAACGGTACGTACGATGCTGTGGGAGGTCGGCTACTCAACTAATGGGTAGCCTCCTACCCGATTTTCAGATAAGTTAGGTTTTGTACAAATAATGATGCTTTAATAAATATGTCAAAAAAATGCACACATATGAATCTTTTATTTTTTTATATGATAGGCGTGGTCTGACTGGCAACAAGCCCAGTATCCCACAGATCTACTGGGTTTAAGATGGCTGGCACTTGAGTATTAGCCAAAAACAATAACGATCTTTTACTGGCATATACTTTGCTAATGTATTTATGTAGGTAAGGTTGCTCTTAGTAGAAGAGAGTTGAGGTGGCAAGGTTTATGAGCTCTAACCATTAAGAATAGCTCTTTCTTTCAAAATGATCGCCTAAAAGAGCAATAGCATCAGTAATTATTATATTTTCTCAACCTGGCTTGCGGAATTCTTTACAGCTGGAGTGTATTTGCTGCTGCTTTGGTAAATGATCTTGGGCTAACCAAGACGGGTGCCTCTATTCCGAATGCGATTGCCCTGGGGATGTTGGCTTTATTATCAATTACGGGCGGTCGGCAGTAAAGTTGCGGCGCGGGTAAACGAATCCCTCGGAGCAAAGATATTGCATTTAATGGAAATGGCTTGCGATATTAAAGGAGCCTAAAAACGCGGGCTCCTTTAATATTATTAAAAGATAAACTATAATACTAATGAGCACTATGACATTAATTATGTGTGAAATTTTTGAGAAAAAGATTCTTGTTATTATTTGTTTGGGAGTGGTAACAATGAAAAATGGATTGAATACAGGGGATATTATTTGGTTAGCAATACTGGCGGTCATTGCAACATTTTTAATCTATCCGTCAACGCATGCTGTTTTTATAACACTAACGACAGCACATCCTTATTTAATGGGCTTTATAAAGTTTTTCATCCTAGCCTCAATGGGTGACTGGTTGGGCGCGCGGATTGCAACCGGTGACTGGTTAAAACCGAAAGGAGCCATCTATAAATCAATCCTTTGGGGTATTTTTGGAATGGGAATTACGCTCTCGTTTACAATTTTTAATGCTGGTGTTACTGCAGCATTAGCAAATGGGCTATTGCCTGGAAACGGCTATCAAATCGTATCTGCATTTTTTACAAGTTTCATCATGAACCTTACCTTTGGAGTAACGTTGATGGGTGTTCACAGGTTCACAGATACGTATATAGATTTGTCTTTTGCCAATGGGAGCAAGCCAACTGTAGATGAAGTTATTAACAACATGAACCTTGATAATCTTATTAAATTTGTATATGCCAAAACATTACCTTTATTCTGGGTGCCTGCGCATACGATAGTGTTTATGCTTCCACCTGTTTACAGGGTTTTGGCTGCTGCTGCCTTGGGTATAGCTTTAGGCGGAATCCTTTCCTTTGCTAAAAGAAAAGCCAACAGTTAGTTGTT
>JAQVOH010000052.1 GCA_028702695.1 Desulfotomaculaceae bacterium | reverse complement strand
TATAATGGATACCCGCTCCCCCTTCAAAAAGGGGGAAAGCTCTGCAACTGGACCAACTACCAGCACCCGTCTTACCTGCCGGCACCCCAAAAGCGCTTCAACCACATACTGCACCATAATTTTTGAGCCAATTGGTATTAGTGCCTCGTAGCGGACCTCACTGCAATCTCTTAGTGGCCCGTCATTGCTGCTCCCGGCCAGGACAACGGCGTCAAGCATTAAGCTTCTTCCTCCCCAAGGGCATTTAAAAGACTTTGCTCGGCGTTTTCAATATGTTCAGTGGCCAATTTCTGTGCCTCTTCCACGTTGCGGTCGGATATTGCCTCAATAATTTTTGTGTGTTCATCCAAGGCGATTCTTAAACGGCCCGGCTGGGATAAAGATGTCATACGAAAGCGGTTTATCTGCTCATGGAGATTCAAAATAATCTGTTCCAGCCGCTGGTTACGTGATGATTTGTAAATAAGGGCGTGAAAAGTAGTATCTCCTTCAACAATCGCTTTAAAGTCTTGCTCAGCGCTTAGGTTTATTTTGTGAATTGACCGCTCAAGTTGATCCATCTCTTCATCTGTGACTCTCTCGGCGGCAAGTCCGGCGGCAAGCCCTTCCAGGGCAGCCCGCACTTCAAAAATATCCACGATATCTTTTACCGATATGCCAGCCACATAAGCCCCCTTGCGGGGAACCATAACCACAAACCTTTCCAGTTCCAGCTTGCGGATGGCCTCCCTGACCGGGGTGCGACTCACACCCATTTCTTCGGCGAGCTGAATTTCCATCAGACGTTCGCCTGGCCGCAACCGCCCCTGGATAATTGCTTCCCGGAGGGACTCAAAAACCATTTCACGAAGGGGTTTATAATTGTCCAGTTTAATAGGTATAAGTCTTGACTTGTCCATCATTGTCCCTCCCCGGAATTTAATAAAAAGATAATTACATTTTACTGCTGGTTATTGTTAATCGCAAGAAATATACTTACAAGTCAGGGTTTAATATATTGGTGACAAGTACCTGCTCATCCCGCCGGTCATAACGGTCAGCTACAGCGTGGGCTGTGTCCCGGTCTGGAGTCAGCCCGTATACAGTAGGTCCGCTGCCTGACATAAGAACGCCCATGGCCCCCGCTTGTAACAGTTTTCCTTTTATTGCGGCAATTGCCGGCTGCAGTTTGCTCGCCACCGGCTCCAGCATATTGACCAGATGGCTGCAAATAGTATGACCTTCGTTGTTTTCAATCGCGCAGATCATGCCCCGGTGGTCCGGTTTATTGATGCTGGCTACCTGTTCAAAAGACTGGTAAACATGTGCCGTTGACAGTCCGAAGGGGGGGGTAACCAGTACCACCCCCATACTGGGGCAAGCTGGAAGCCGTTTCACCTTTTCACCCCTGCCGTTGGCCAGCGCAGTACCTCCCAGCAGGCAGAAGGGGATATCCGAACCCAACTGCTCACCCAGTTTCATTAAATCAGCCAAGGAGAGCCCTGCCCCCCACATCTTATTTAAAGCAGTCAGGGTAGCCGCTGCATCTGCCGAACCGCCAGCCAAACCAGCCGCTACAGGTATGTATTTCTTGAGGTGGATGCTTGCCCCTTGCCGGATCCCCCCATAGCTGCGCAGTAATTCGGCCGCACGATACACCAGGTTTTGCTCACCGGCAGGCAAGCCTTCTCCTTCAAACGTAAGAGTTATGCCTCCCGGTGTTGGGCTGAACTCAAGATAGTCATGCAGCTCAATTGATTGCATGACCATTTCCACCTCGTGATAGCCATCTGGCCTTTTTCCTATTACTTCCAGGGTAAGATTAATCTTAGCCCTGGCTAGGGCTTTAATACTCACAGGACCACCATCTCCCGCGTATTAAATTAGCCTTTTATGACCGAAAATCCTCTTATTTCCTTCACAAGTTCTTGATTTTTTCCGAGTATGCCAAACCCGGGTTCCGGTGGCCTATACCGCGCCAAACTGCTTCCGGCTTGACGCCCAGGACGATCAGCCCTGCAGCCGCAGCCAGGGCATCTTCCAACTGGTTTGAGTCTGAAACGTTACGGGGGGATGCTTTTGTTTTGGTAATCGTCCTGGATTGGCAACCGTTTGCGACAAGCACTTTTCCATCACGGATAAATACAGCCATTCCTCCCGCTCCCAGATGCCGTCTGACCACAACATTATCAGGATAAACACTGAAGTAAACGACCTGGCTCTTAATCCCGTCAGGATACAACTCTGGCAAATTGTCCGCATTGACCACCTCGTAGCCACACCGGCCGGCAGTTTGTACGACCAGTTCCTTAAGGCAGGCCAGACGTAACAGACGGGATCTTGGCATACCTGAATACTGATGGTATTCATTTGTAAACTTTTGGATTGATGAATATATTCTCATGCTTAGCCTTTCATTACCGGAATAAAGCATGACATCCCCCCATCATTATTCCTAACGGTATTATTAACCTTATTAAGGTAAATAATACAATTATTTTTAGTTGCCATCGATGCTCAATACTATTTCCTTCTCATAGAATAAGATAATCAAACCTCTGATAGGAGAACTACAATGGCCGACAAATTAATGCGAGCTCACGGCAGTTTTATTACCATAAACCTGTCCACCCGCCGCCTAGGTTTTCACGAAGGGGGGCGCCTGGCAAATACCTACCCGGTTGGGGTAGGTAAAGCTTCAACCCCTACACCCACCGGCAGCTACACTGTTAGGGAGAAGATCATTCATCCTGGCGGAGCCCTGGGTACACGCTGGATGGGACTGTCTATCCCGGGAGGGAATTACGGCATTCATGGCACCAATAATCCTCCGTCGATTGGGGGTTATGTTTCCAACGGATGTATTCGTATGTACAACCAGGATGTTGAGGCGCTTTTCCCCAGGGTGATGATTGGCACGGCAGTAGAAATATCAGCCGGAACAGTCCAATCTAAGACCGAGAGCCTCCAGGGCGTCACCCAGGGAGGACAGCGGAGACATATTGTGCAGGCCGGGGAAAGCCTGTGGGAGATTGCAAACAAATACGGCAAAAGCCTGGAAACGGTCATCACTGCAAACCAGCTCGCCAACCCGGACGTGATTTACCCGGGCCAGGTCATAATCATACCGGCTTAATAACTGGTTTTCGAAAAGCCTCTTGGGTAGTGGGCACGGGGTTATCCTCCGCTCTCTGCGCAATTCTACATTTGTGCCACAAGAGCGTCATGCCGACCGCAGCTACAGACCGCCATCCGGCAGCTACGCGCTATTTAAGCTTTGCTGCAAGCTACGCACGCGCTAAGGAACGCACCCAGGTGCTTCGCTCGCTCCGGATAACCCCATGCCCGCAAGTCAAGCCTTTTCGAGAACAATTTTTGTAATAAGTGAAACAGAGGCAGTTCTCTGTCCTGCCGTTCTCGAAAAACCTTTGGGGTAGTGAGCTTGGGGGGTATCCTCCGCTCTCTTCCCTACCGAAGACAGGGAACGGTGCCTACAACCTACAGTCCAATACCCTGCAGCCTGGCGACCACCAATATCATGATTAGACGTATGTTTTTGGTCTACTGCCCTGCCCCAGCTAATATGATCGAACAGTATATGATTAGCAAAGGCAGGTGCAGTTTTGGGTGAGATTGTGTTACTGGGGCTAATTGCCGGGCTGGGCACCTGCCTGGGTGCACTCCTTGTTGTTGCCTTCGGCCGCCTGGGACCCGCAACTATTTCTTTAATGCTGGGATTTGCCTCAGGCATTATGACTGCTGTTATAATTTTTGACCTGCTACCCTCGTCCCTACATTATGGCACCCTTGCCGCCACCCTCACGGGTTTTGCCGGCGGGATCATGCTCATGGCTTTCCTGGACCTGGGACTCAATATTTTAGCCCCTTCCTTTTTCAGAGGCAGGGGCTACTTAAAAATGGGTTACCTCATTGCTGCAGGAATTGCCCTGCATGATCTCCCGGAGGGATTTGCTATTGCCGCAGGGTTTGCGGCGGCCGAAAAACTGGGGCCAATCCTGGTGCTGGCCATCGGACTCCACAACATTCCAGAGGGGATGGCCACGGCTGCTCCTTTGAGGTACGGGGGGATGGGGGCCGGACGGGTACTGGCGCTCAACGCAATAATCAGCCTGGTGACACCGCTGGGCACTTTAGTGGGACTGAAGCTGGTGGAAGCCTCGTACACCTTTATCGGACTCCTCCTGGCCTTTGCCGCAGGGGCCATGACCTATATCGTCCTCGGCGAACTGGCGCCTGAATCCCGCCGAAGCAATAAACCGTTGGCCCACATAGGCATGTTGGCGGGCTTAATCTTAATTATAACCCTGAACTTTATCCAAATCTCAGACTAAGTCTAAGAGAGCTTCGGTGGGGGTAGAGTCCCTACCGAAGTCTCGATGTACAGCTTTAGCTGGACGAGTTCACTGCTTAAGGATCAGCCAGGCACCTCCGGCCATCATCAGTGTTCCAATCAGGTTGTAAAGACTAAACGGGATTTTGTTCATCCCAAAAAGACCGAAGTGATCCACCAAACCCGCTGTCAGAACCTGTGCCAGGACGATGGCAGTAGTGGCTGGAGCCACCCCTATTTTGGGAATAGCTCTGACGACACAATATATGATCAAGACTCCCAAAATGCCACCAAGGTAAGTGTACCAGGGAGCCTGGGGTAGCTGGGCCAGACAGCCGTCTCCCAAACGGCAGACAAACAAGAGGACTGTCACCAGCAGGAGCCCAGTGAGGTGGACGATAAAAGTGGTTTCCCATAAGCCAACTATTTTACCGAGCGCAGAATTTAATGTGCCCTGGATGGCCATAGCGACACCGGAAAGAGCGGCGATGCTCAGAGGTAAGAACTTAAGTGTCATGATTGACTCCTCTACAAGCTTTTACCACTATTTTCTCCCCCAATCCCTCCTTTATTCCTGAATAATTCATCAGCCGCTACCGAAGCGCCAGCAGCAAGTGAACTAGCGTTGCAGGCGCCATAGCTATCGCGCTTGCACCTTCATTTTATCCGATTCTAAGACTCCCATTCCTGCCGCCAAGCATTGCCTCAAATCCTGTAACAGATATGATTTCGGCAACATAAAATAAACAAAACAGCATACCCGTATCGAAAGGTGAAAGGAGTTGTGTGCATCTTGTACCGTTTATTGCCCATACTAATGCTGCTGGCGGCAAGCCACAACTCTGAGAAAAAGTTAGAGAACCTCAGTTCCTTCTTGAAGGCAGCTAAAGATTCCGTACAGACTATAAGAGACGGCCTTGAAACATTTCAAGCCAACGTAGTGCCGCTCATGATCAATCTGGCAGGTGAGAAAGCAGGAACAGCAAGCCAATCTCAGATGTTCGAGGACAATATGGCCTAACCCCGGGAATAATCACCTGTGACTTTTAACCAGAACCGGCAGCCGCCCTGCAAGAGGGTTTCCGGTTGGGCTACCGTTATCGCACAGCTCTTTTTATTTTTTGGAGGTGTCAATAATGAAGCAGGCAATAAACCCGATCCTCTTTTTACTGGCAAACAACCCTGCAGCTGAGCAAAATTTGGAAGCCGTAATGTCCATACTCCAATTCACCAACGAAGCGGTAAAAAACATTAAAAACAGCCTGGATAATTTCCATGAAACCATACTTAAGATGAAGGACCAAACCCCTCACAACAACAACCGGTAAATACCTTAAGCGCAGAAACACTATTGAATGTGCAACGACCAATAAAAAAAGGGCCCCTTAACGGGCGCCCAGGTCGTTTTTTATTTAAGCTGGTCCCATTTCATGATCTTAGGTATTTCTCTCTTTTCACCCCTGTCTTCCCCACTTTTATCGATTTCCTTGAATCCCGGCCTGGCAGGATTATGTTCGCTCCCGCAGGAAGGGCCTACGCTATCTTGCTGCGGGCTTGCCGCCGGTTTACCGGGAGGGGACATCAAACCTGACAGCATACCCATCATCTTGCCCATGTCGACGTTCTGGCTAAGGGTCGCCAGCAGATTGAGCAGCATGGCCGGGTTTATTCCCTGCTCCCCCGCGGAATCCCCACCGCTTTGGTTGCCCAGCATTTTTAGCAGCGTACCCAGCATGTTTTCCAGAGGCGGTCCCCCTGCCTGTGGCGTTCCGGCAGTCAGCGGGGGCAAAGGAAGCGTGGCCGGAGTAAGGTTGGCGCTACCACCGTAACGACGGTTAAGCAGATGCAAAATGCTCATTAAGTTAACCGAGCTTAAATAAATCAGCATAGTATCCTGATCAATACCGTATTTGGCCTGGTGTTCAATTATTCTGACTACAGAATCCTCGAGAGCGCCAGAACCGGTGACACCTTCCGTCATATCAATCCCTCCCCACGACAATCAAAACATTCCCGGAATATTGGGGAAATTCATTCCCCCGGTCATCTTGCTTACCTCGCTTTTAATAATAGTTTTGGACTCCACAATGGCTTTGTTTACGGTTTTGACGACCAAAGATTCCAATGCGCCCGCCTGGTCCGGATGCAGCAGGGAGGGTTCAATTTTTACGGCCTGCACTTCCTGGTGCCCGTTGATCACAATCTTTAAGGCTCCCCCCCCTTCGCTTATTTCTATGGTCATGTTTTTTAGTTCTTGCTGCATCTTTTGTATTTTTTCAATCAGTGCACCCATGTTATTTACCAAAGTCTTAAGCCCCCTTTATAAAACTAATTACTGCAAAAAAAAAGCTGCTTTCCAACAGCTTCAACAGCTTGGAGACTGCTGCTTAAGTGGCAATTTCAAATTAACCTTCACGCTAATTGGTTTATAACGGAGTATGGCCGCAATGGCTGGGGCGCCAGCCATTGCCGCGTACCCAAAAATCCCCCGGCTGATACAGCCAAACCCCTGCGGCATTGTTAACACCGGGGACCAGCTAGTTTACCCAAGTGATGCTTATGTCCTATTATATCCTGGCATCACCGAGTGTCAGTGGAACGCACTCCAGCATCACATCGTCAACCTTGACCGTATTGGTATTGGTAGAACCAGGCGTAAAGCCGAAACGAATCATGGCGGAGGCCACGTTTGTACCGGTTACCGGTGTAACAAACTGAACCTGGCTGTAAGACGTTTCAGGAATTCCGGTGCTGGACACGGTCTGGGTTCCAATGCCAACCTGGATACCGTTATGATCAAAGAACACTACCTCGCCAGTCAGTGAAAAGTCACTGACCCCGGCACCGAAAATATCTTCCCTTACCCAGAAGGTTAGCCGGTACTGGCGCCCGCCGACAATGCCCCTGGTAACCATCTGGAACAGGGACCCGGGTAATAATGGATTCAGACGGCCAATCTCAGCTGCAAAGGCTCCGGCATGGGAAACGGTAGTCTGGGCCACGTTACTGGCGCCCCAGAAGACCGGATGAGCGGCGTCCGCCCAGATTTCCAGGCCGGGATCCCTGACCAGGTTCCCCGCCGGGCATTCTCTGGGTCTGGGGCAGATCTGGACAAAGATTTGGCGGTCCTCCACGACCTTGGCGGTTAGTTGAACAACAGCGGTCTGGTGAAGCCGGCTGGCTCTCTGGAGTTCCCAGTTGATATCCACATCGATATTGTGGAACTGAATAAAGACATCGTTCCTGTTGGAAATTCTCCTGGGAGTCCGCAGCTCAACAAGCTTGGTAAAGTTAAGGTCTTCGGCTGTGTGTCTGACTTCATTATTCTTGTTTACATAAAAAATTTGCTTGTGGATGACGCCGCTGATAATTACCTTTTTAACTGTATACTCTCTCAAAATACCGGGCTGCCCCCCAAGGGGTACTAGAACGATATCACCGGATACGTTTTCATCAACGAATACCGGGGTTCCTTTAAGGTCACGAATAGAAGCAATAATTTTGTCAACCTTGATTGCCAGTTCGGGAAGGGTCAGTGTACTGTCCACTACTTGCTCGACGTCAACTGCCTCAATGACAACGGGAACTTTGATTTCGATACACGTCGCCGGCTGGGTCTCGGTGAAAAGATACTGAAATGGCACAGACATTCTCGTTAAACCTCCTTATAGTTGATTATTTTTTGAAAAGCAAACGGACCTTCGCTATTTAAGCTCATGGCCTCTTTTAATTACAGGTAATAATTACCTAACCCATAGCCGGGCAAGGGATTTGGATAACCTGACCTACCTCAATAACATCCGGGTTAGTAATTTGCGGATTTATATCCAGAATCATTTGGACAGTTACTCTATTAGCAGCCGCTATCTTCCCGAGGGTATCACCGGCCCTGACGGTATAATCGGTGGGCGGGCAGGGGGTCTCTGTTGGTTCCACTTCCTCTTCCTCTTCCTCAGGCACATAGACATCTTGCTGGATCATTTCGGTCACGGTTGCCGATACGCCCAGCACAACCTCGGTATGGACGTCTATGCCTGCCTGGTCAGCGCTTATGAATTCCGGATCAATCGTTACGCTTACATCCATACCCGGCCTGGCGTCCTCAACGATGACAAAAGTGCGGAAATTAAGGCGCTGGTGCAGGGCATGCACGGCCTGGTCAGGTTCAGTACTCACGTAAACAATCTCCACATCTACGTAGCCGCGCACAACCACTTTGCCGTTTAGTATATTGGTATCCGTTACTTCAGAATGGTCGACCATTGCTTCGAGTACTTTCATGATGTCGGGTTTCGCCTCAGGAACAGCTGTGGTTTCCCTCAATACAACCTGGGTTTCTCCGGTTCCAATTTCACGGTCAACTTTCAGCGTTCGCCTGGTATAGCCTTCCTCATCTTCTAAAAGAGTAGGAACGTCCTGCAGAGTCCTTGTTTCAGAAACAAACACGGTCAGCTTGACGATAACGTCTGCCCGCAGGGCGGGGTCAACTACCGGTTCAACATCGGCGGTTTCAACATCGGCAATCACATGGACGTTCATGCCAGGCTGAGCATCCGGTACTTCAATGAAAGCACTGAATTTGATGGTATGGTGCAGGTCGTGAACCGACTGTTGAGGTTCAAATGCGACATAGAGGATCTGGAGTCTGACCTCGCCGTCTACAATGACCTTGTTTGACACCAGTCTCTTATCGGTTATTACAGCCTCCGCCTTGACCTTGAGGATCTTTTCAACTTCCGGCTTTTCTTCGGGCACTTCGAATACGTCACTCACAATAATCTGCTTGGTCTCTTTGTCCCCTATCAGGTGTTCGACCGTGATATCTGCAGTTTCCAGAGCCTCGTTGCCCTCAGGTGTCTCGGTAAGTATTTCCAGCTCATCGACCTGGGTGATTTTCGCAAATGTACTCAATACTGCCGCAACGTCAAATTTACGCGGGTCCTTCTTGCTGGTAGTCAGGCTCACATCCTCGACGGTAAATTGAACGAAGTAGTCATCTCCAGGTTCGGCGCCCTCTACATCCACAAAGGTCGTGAAATTCACGTCGTCATCGAATGAGTGGACAGACTGATCCGGCTTAAAAGCAACGTAGGTCATTTGAATAGAAAGTGTTCCTTCTACAATAACCTTGCCGGGAACAATACTGACGTTTCTAACCCTGGCATCAGCTGTTTTTGACAGTGCTTTTCCTACATCCGGCTTCGCTTCAGGAACTTCAATCTGTCCCCTGACTACGGTCTGGACTCTATTTTCACCCTGGACCAGATTGACTTTAAGCCGTTCGGTTCCAGCCATATTTCCTCCTCCTTTCAAAACTTTTCTATACTAATATATGAGGTTGATTCAAAAAAGTGCTAAAAACGTAGCGCAAACGAAAAAACGAAAGAAAGAGGACTTAAGTCCTCTTTCTTTCGTTACTAAATATTACTATTTTTTTGCCAAAAGATACAGTTATCCAAGTCCTATTAATGGGCTGGCGGATTAGCCATTAAACATCTGCACAAACATCTTGCCGTAAGGGCCCCCGCTGACCACACCAATCCCCACTTTGGTGTAGTTGCTTTTTAAGATATTGGCCCGGTGCCCAGACGAGTTCATCAAGTTGGTATGAGCGCTGCTCACCGTAGACGCGCCGGCCAGGTTCTCCCCGGCATAGCTGTACTGTACCCCATATTTCTTCATCATATCAAACGGCGACCCATAAGTTGGCGAGTTGTGACTGAAGTACCCCTTGTCAATCATATCCTGGGCCTTCATCCTGGCCAGCTTGACCAGGGCCGGGTCGCTTTGCAGCGGCTGCAGGCCCGCTTTTGCCCGCTCCTGGTTGACCAGATTAAGCATTTGCTGTTCGTCGGCGGTCAGACCACTGTCCTTAGTTGGTGCTGTTGGTGCCGTTGGTGCCGACGGTGCTGTTGGTGCTGTTGGTGATGTTGGTACTGTTGGTGCTGTTGGTGCCGACGGTGCTGTTGGTGCCGTTGGTGCTGTTGGTGCTGTTGGTGCTGACTGAGACCCTGACACCGGCTTGATAAACATCTGCACAAACATCTTGCCGTAGGGCCCCTCACTGACCACACCAATACCCACTTTGGTGTAGTTGCTGTTAAGAATATTGGCCCGGTGGCCCGACGAGTTCATTAAATTGGTGTGGGCACTGCTCACCTTGGAAGCTCCCGCCAGATTCTCCCCGGCGTAACTGAACTTGACGCCATATGCCTTCATCATATCGAAAGGTGAACCATAAGTGGGTGAGTTGTGGCTGAAGTACCCCTTGTCAATCATATCCTGAGCCTTCATCCGGGCTAGCTTAACCAGAGCAGGGTCGCTTTGCAGCGGCTGCAGGCCGGCCTTTGCCCGTTCCTGGTTGATCAGGTTAAGCATATTCTGCTCGTCTGCGTTCAGACTACTGTCCGTTGATGTCGGGGATTCTACCGGCTGTGAAGGAGTAGAGGGAGTTGTAACTACTTTCTGCCCTCCGGCAAACATCTGCACGATAATCTTGTAAGAACCGCTGGTGATCACACCAACACCAACCTGGTCAAAATTATCACTCAGCATTCTAGCTCGCGTTGTGCTGGATTTCTGCAAAGCGTTAAATGCTGAACCGATAGTTGCCGCTTTGGCAATGTTTTCTTCTGCGTAAACGAACTTGATCTGTGCGTCCTCCAGCATGTCCTGCTGAGACCCATAGGTAGGTGAAGTGTGGTTGAAATAACCGTTAGAGACCATATCCTGGGCTTTAATCCGGGCTAGACCCGAAAGCGCCGGATTTACCGTCAGTGGCGTGAGACCGGCACTGGAGCGGGACTGGTTGATCAGTTCAACCATCTGCGATTCATCGGTAGTCAATGGGATACTAACATCTGCCGCCAGGGCAGTTCCCGCTAACCCGAGGGTCAGCAGTAAGGTAATCAGGAACATGAACACCAAGAATCCCGGCCTGCGGCCTTTTGACTGGAAGCTCATAAATTTTCCCCTTTCTTTTGTGCCTCCGGAGTTAGCTGACGGGTTTGGTGAAAAGAATAAACCTACCCTTTTGAGAAGTGAGCGGTGGGATGGTATGTAGTCGTTGGACTGAAGAGTCGGGGCCGTTTTTTGCCGCGGGTCGTGGAGCGCCTGCCGTAGTGCTCATATTTCCTCCTAACACCCGCTGGAATAGGCTGTATGTATTTCCGCTTTCCGCGACTTTAGTCTAACGTCTCATTTTCCTTTTCCCATATCACTATGCACGACTCAATGGGATTCACCCCTGAGATTGGTTCCTCCGTACCCAAATTTATTGGGATTCGGCCTTTATTTAGTCATCAGGCGCCAGTTAACCGGTTATATAGGAAAGCTGTACTAATACGCACACTTACCCATGAACAGCTGCTGGGCCTGCGACTTACTTAAGTAAAATAAAAAGGGCATGGACAAGCTAAAGCTTGTACAAGCCTACTATACTGGCGACAGGGGCGCCCTGGCAAAGCCGGTAATATTAGTTCAAGACCCATAATAATAGTAATTAAGGTGCTTAACTACTTGGTTATCAAATTAACTTTTATTTAGAAATAGATGTTAAAATGTAGCAGCCACCTTTTACTGGAAGCGGTTGCTCACCGTAACTTCAATGTTCAGGACCCTAAATAAAGCTTCGGCATCTCTTGCACAAGGACCTGTCAGGAATATTCTGGCCTGACCGCCGGTGACCAGTTTCATTAAAGTTTCAAGAACCTTTATCTCAGGAAGCCTGTCGGTTGGGAGAGCAGCTTCTCCCTCTCCTCGCAGCGCCGTAACGAAACCATTGTTGTAGCCAAGGTTACTGCCCTCAGCATAACCCTTATCATAACCAGACTCAAAACCCTGGTTATACCCAAGGTTATAGCCAAGGTTCTTGCCGGCCAAGTACACTTCTTCAGTTAATTTCTTTTTACCAAGCCGATGGTTTTCCTGACACCCACGAGCAAAGCTCTTTTCGGAACCACCGGATATATTATTGCCCATGGTCACCGCCCTTTTTGCAATACACTCCATTCCGGTTCAAACCAGAGCATGGGAGATAACGCCAATTTATGGGCGCCAATTTTTCATCGCATTGGGGGTGTAAAAAACCGCCCCTAAGCCCTCGGTAAGTACCAGACACTCCTGTCCATCCACCCCATCGACAAAACAGGTCAAAATAAACAATTTTTTCTTCAGCCCTTTACGAAACCTCTTCAATAACAGTTCATCAAGGTTGTTGAGTTTACCAATCATCTGCCGGGAACCCATAACCACCAGGGAATACCGGCCGTCAGCCTGCCTATTGAGGGAAATCTGCACAGGTGTTTCGCGGCTTTTACCAGACATCTGATGTATCCCTTCAAGATACTGCCGTGCCACCGCTAAAGCCTCTTCTCTGTTATTAAACCTGGGGCCGATCGCTGGAATGTTTTCTCCCAGAAAAGTCAAGGCAGCATCGCCTGAGAAAACTGACCGGTACACCATATGGTAAGCCTCCTCGGTTATTAATATATGGCCGGGATGGCCTAAAGGTGAGGCGGCTTAAGTCAAAACTTTAAAACTTGCCTAACCTTGAAGAAAGTCAAAATTCAAACCCCAGGCGATCCATCACATTGCTAATCCGATTAAAAACAGTCAACTTATCCGATCCTGCGAACAATAAGCCCACCGCTCTCCGTTCCTGATCCAGGATCAGAGCGCCGCTGTCACCCGGTTGGGATATCAGCTCGGTAACAACCTGGTCAGAAAACCATACCTTCTCATCTTTATCCATCTCAACCTGTAGCACTGTGCCGACCGATTTTATAGCACCGTTAGTCAGGCCGGTAGTCCTGCCGCTTTTTTGCACCTTATTGCCAGGCTTAGCCTCTGCTATACCCGTGATATCGCCTATTTCAAGAATAGAAGGGGCTACCAGGTCCGTTGAATCAAGTTTAGCCAGCGCACAGTCTACCGTGTTCTCCGTACTAAAGCGTTTGTAAAACCGGATTTCATAGTCCCTTTTGACCAGGTTGAGCAGGAAGTTACCCCCTCGCGCCACGGAGGAGGCCACCGGACAGTCTGACTTTGCGACACTTTTCTCCAGGGGAACGTAACGCAAAAGTGTACCAATACGGTCTTTGAGCGTTCCCCCGTCATAAGGACCCGGTTGTAAGATAGGGTCCCCCGGTTTGGCCCGTGCCTCCTGAATGCTGGAGCCATTGGCAAGGACATGGTTGTTGGACAACAACATCAGTTCCTTGGTTTGCTTGTCTTTGACCACCGCTCCAAAAGTACCTGCCGTGGACCGGTAGTGTCCTATGCTTACCCCCGGCTGAGCCGGTCTTTCCCTCGATGTCCGGACTCCAAGCGCACGTACAACTCCTATTTCAACAACATCGGTATTAAGCCCGCCTATTTTTTCAGGCACCACATGTCCTCGCATCAGGTTTTCAGCGGAGAGTTTTTTTTCCACATAAACAATAAAGGCCGGTTCTCCGGTATTTTCCGATCCTATCTCTTTATGACCGATACCTAGGCCAACAACATTCTGGAGTCCTAACAATTTATCGCGAGTTTTATTTAGTGCTCTAAAATACCGTTCCATGCGCAAAACCCCTTTCGTTGGGGACATTCCTTGCAGCGGGGACATTCCTTTAGTGATGTGTCCCCTACCCTTTTAAAGGTTTATTCGAAAAGCCTGATGGGAGAGCGATCCCGGGGTTATCCTCCGCTTATTCCTGCAGCGCGCGGCGGAACGCACCCAGGTGCTCGATGCCGCTTTTGGATAACCCGGGCCAGAAAGTCAAGTCTTTTCGAGCCCCCATATTTGCCCCCTACAACATCATATGCAGGAGTTTTAAAAGGGGTACGCGTCCTAATATGGTGAAACAGGTATGCCCAAACGAAACTTACCCCGTGATTCCATCCCACCGATGCCGTCAAAACCTGTAATGGTCCCGCCAATGATATCCTTAATGGAAATAGGGTCATAAATAGAAGTGTAGGCGATTTTCTCTATTACAAAAACCGGGTCGTAGGCGTGAATCATCACACGCTGTGGGGAACTGGCAAAGTTGGCGCCTGCGTTTAGCAGAGATTCATAGTGAGATTGGCAGGCGCCGGCAAAAATGACCAGGTCATCCTTGCTTTTCTCATAACGGCGGGCCACCTTGACCGCTTCCACGAAGTATTTGGAGGAGTAGTAATTATTTATATCCTTAAAATCCTCACGCCCCTTTATAAAACCGTCATGTCCGGTAATTACCAGCATGTCGGGGGCATGCTTTTTTAGGAGCTCCTCTACTACCCCCGGCTGTTTTTCTTCAGGAATATTGTAGCCGTCAGCCGGGATGTTGAGCTGCTTGTAAGTGGACATACATAAATCCAGGTAATCCTCGTCACCGTCTATGTGGAGGACTGTCCCCGGTACATCAAAGCCTTCTACCTTGCTGTTTTTTGTTGGCTCCTTGTCGAGCTGCACTGCTCTCCCCAAAAAAAGCTCCCGCTCCCTTTGCCGCCTGGAAAAGATACGGCCCATCTGCTCATTACTCTTCAAAGAAATATCCTTAAGACGAGCCATCTGTGCGCCTGATTCTATCCTGACCAGATCCTCCAGAGGGGCACTGGCACAGAGTCTTGTATAAACCCCCTTCAAGCTGGAGAATTTCCTCCCATCACTGTTTTCAAAAAAATTTATGATTTTAAAATAAATATCTACGCCGTATGACTTCCGCCCCACGATATCCCCCTTATGGAACTCCTCCATGGCTCATACCCCTTTTAGGTTTTTCTAATATCATATGAAGGGAGTAATGCTATTGGCCTAGTCCAAGTCAGTAACCTTTCATTTATTTTTCCATATATTACACATTAGGAAACCGGTTTTTAAGAACACGGGAGTGATAAGATGCTGGCTGCCGTAATGCCGATCAAAAATGAGGAAAAAAGATTGAAACGGACAATTGAAACGCTGCTATCGATTCCAATTGAACTGATTATTGCAGTCATTAATGGAAGCAAGGATGATTCCTACAACATCGTCCAACACAGCCTGACAGAAAAAATTTTACCTTTATATTTCACTGAAACCCTTGGATTTGATATCCCTCGGGCAATTGGGGCAAAAGCAGCGCTTGAAAGGGGAGCCACCACAGTACTGTTTATAGACGGCGATATGGACGGAAATATTTCTGAACATATAAGGGAACTTGCTGACATGATTAATAGAGGCGACGCCGACATGGCCCTGACAGACTGTTACCCGGGGGGAAACCGTAACGGCCTGTCCCAGCTGGCCAACCACGTACTGAAAGCCCGTTACCAACTGAACCAGGCTATAGGGTTGGAACAAAACCTAGGCATAGCTTCACCTAGCCACGGCCCGCATGCGGTCTCCCGCCGGCTCCTTTTGTCCATTCCAATGCGGGAGATAGCCATTCCACCGGTTTCCCTGGCTCTGGCCGCTAAAGGAGGCTTGAAGGTTCATGTTGGCACCAGGGCGCCGCATAAAGAGCTTGGTTCACCCCACAAAAATAACCGCCATGCCCAGCTTATTGCCGAAACAATCATCGGGGATTGCATGGAAGCCATTAACGTTTACCACGGCCAAGCGCGGCACCGAGCCTGCGGCCAGGTGGAGTACGACGGCTATCATTCGCAGAGGCGCTGGGACCTTTTGGACAATTATTTAAGTGGAAAATAGTGAACTCGTTCAGCTAAAGCTGAAAATCGGGACTTCGGTGGGGACGATACCCTCACTGAAGCAAAGTTTTGAAAAGTGGGAAAAGCGCCAGATAAAGGGCGGGAGCCGAGCAAAAATAAACCGGCTCCCGCCCTAATAATATTTTAATGGAGTTGAAACCCAACTCCATTTACTTTATCTACTTCTATTGATAAATGCTACCAGGTACTATATATTGTATTTTATGGATTGTAATCATCGTGTTGCCTGGATTGCTGTTGTCAGGATTTGTTACATACTCGGAACAAGTACATCCGATCTCTAGTCATAGGAGGCAGCGGTAGATGAACTTTTTAATAGGATTGGCAACAGGGTTTTTCGGAGGGCTTGTTGGACTCGGAGGCGGTGTGATCATGATCCCTCTGATGGTGAGCGTCCTCAAAATGGGACAACTTAAGGCTCATGGGACAAGTCTTGTGGCACTCGTCTTCACCGGCATTGTGGGGGCTGTCACTTATGCCTTGCAGGGTTCGGTGGATATCATGGCCGCTGTGCTGCTGGCGTCCACCGCCATATTCACGGCCAGGGCCGGAGCGCGTTATGCCAATGCCCTTCCTGAATGGAAGCTCAAGAAGTCCTTTGGCGTATTTTTACTCACGGTCACCCTGCTGCTGTTACTGAAGCCTTACATACCACATATTGCCGGACTAACCACAGGGTCGTTAAAAATTCTCATTCTCTTATTGACCGGGGCTTTTACCGGCTTTCTCTCCGGGATGATGGGGGTCGGCGGGGGCACGATCATGGTGCCTGCCATGATTCTGCTCACGGGCTTACCTCAGTATGTGGCGCAGGGCAGTTCCCTGCTCGCCATGGTTCCTGCCGGAGGGGTTGGCGCTTTCACCCATTGGCGTCTGGGAAACGTCAATTCGAGTATCTTAAAAGGGTTAATCCCAGGCATTATCATTGGTACAATTCTTGGCAGTTACTTTGCACATAGTCTGCCGGAAGGTGTTCTTCGTATTATCTTCGCAACAGTACTGACCTGGTCAGGGATAAAATACTTTAAAACACCCATTGCTAAAGCTGTTGAGGAGCAGTGAACTCGTTTTAGCTAAAGCTGTACATCGAGAAATAGGTGAGGGACTCTACCCCCACCTAAGCAGAAAAGTGGAACTCCCACTTATAGAATCGGGAGTCTTAGAATTGGATAAGTACCAAAGCATCCCGCCAAGCAGGGCCTCGCTAGAGAAATTATCCGTTATTTAGTGTGTTTATCAGCCACGCTTGAGGCGCCGTATGCCTCTGGTTTAATTTTGGCCGTAAAGCCGCTCCCTGTAACCATACCTACGACCTCCCGGATAAGGTCTTTGGTCTCACCTTTTACACCTACATCAATATGTATTTCCACGTTTAAATGGACAAAGCCGTTGTCGGCAAAGTATGTATGGACCAGCCCGCCCACCTCAAGACTGAGCGCAGTTTCGTAAAAGATTTTTTGCCGCAGGCTTTTGATTTTGCGTTGAATTTTTTTGCGATAGAAATAGCGGGCGCCTTTGCCCAGGCGATGCACTATCACAGCCGTAATGAAGCAGGTTTCGGTTTTCACCATGGAGTCGGAGCCAATTATGATTTTATAGGAAGAAGTAGGCAGGCCTTTAATGTATTTGATGATATCTGTCATCATTTCATCAAAGTCCATACGTCCCTTGGTAGGGCTTATAAAGTTCATAATCCCCCTCCTTCCCAAAACACGGTTGAAGTTATACGAGCCGAAATAATACTATGTAAACGGCAGACTATCCATGCGGAAATCCAGGTACACATCGGTTAGCAAAGCAAATTCAGACAGGGTCAGGGTTTCACCCCGCCTGGCGGCGTCAATACCGCTGTGTTCCAAAACCTTAAGCCAGGTTGCCTTGTCCGGACCTAGCCCGGAACCATCCAGGGAGTTCACCAGGGTCTTGCGTCGTTGGCCGAAAGCAGCCCTGACCACCTTAAAAAAAGTTTCTTCATTCCGTACGGTAACGGCTGGCGAGGCTCTTTTGGACAGGCGGACCACTGCGGAATCCACATCTGGGGCCGGGAAGAAGACTGTTCGCGGCACTTTAAAGAGGATTTTAGACTCCGTAAAATACTGCACAGCGACACTTAGTGAGCCATATTGCTTGGTGCCAGGCTCAGCCGCCAGGCGCTCAGCTACTTCTAACTGAACCATGACTATGGCCACAGAAAAGTTAAAACGGTTCATCAGCAGGTGCATCAAGAGAGGACTGGTGATATAATACGGCAAATTGGCAATAAGCTTATACTTCT